>NZ_JARWQD010000090.1 GCF_029869545.1 Nocardia wallacei
CCAGTGCAGCCACGTGCCGATCACCGGCATCCCCATGGTGATTCCCGAGAACGCGGCCCGCAGGCCCGTGCCGGAGAGCAGATCGTCGGGCAGCGAGTAGCCGAAGAAGCCCTCGAACATGGCCAGGATCAGCAGCAGCGAACCGAGCACCCAGGTACCTTCGCGGGGCCGCCGGAACGCGCCGGTGAAGAATACCCGGCACATGTGCACGATCATCGAGGTGGCGAAAAGCAGTGCGGCCCAATGGTGTACCTGCCGCACGAACAGCCCGCCACGCACCTCGAACGAGATGTTCAGCGCCGACTCGTACGCCCGGGACATGGTGACGCCCCGCAGCGGCTCATAGGCGCCGTCGTAGACGACCTCGGTCATGGAGGGGTCGAAGAACAGGGTCAGATACACGCCCGACAGCAGCAGGATGATGAAGCTGTACAGCGCGATCTCGCCGAGCAGGAACGACCAGTGCGTCGGGAAGACCTTGTTGATCGACCGCTTGACGAAGGCGGCAGCGTGATAACGCTGATCTGCCGCGTCCGCCCGGTGCGCCACCGTACTCATGGATCCATGACCTCCCGTTGGGCCGCCGAACTGTCTGCCCATGAGACGTTCGGGAGGTCGAATGTGTGACGCCGTGTGACCGCCCTCACACGGAACGGATGGGGTCAGGAGGCCGCGGGGAGGGCTCGCTGGGGTGCGAGGGCCGCTTCGGCCTGCGGGAGAGTCACGCGGTAGGGGGTGGCGATCGTGTGGCGTTCGCGCCACAGGTGGTAGAGCGCCATGGCGAAGATGGCGGTGCCCATGACATTGGCGAGGAAGTGCCACCAGACGCGGAAGGTCCACAGGCCGGGTCCGGCCTCGAGCACGCCGAAGAAGGTGGACAGGCCGAACGCCTTGTACCCCAGCAGCACCGACACCGTGAGGGCGATGTGCTCGAGGCCGTGGATGCCCTGCATCAGCACGCCCATCCGGCCCCAGCGCCGCGCCCTGCTCCGCATCGCGTGGTGGGTGAGCAGGGCGACCCCGGCCAGCCCGGCCAGGAAGTGGAAGTTGCCGACCAGATGCAGGAGTTCCATGCCCAGGGTGGGTTGCGCGTGGTTCACCTGGCCGAACCCGTTGGCCAGGCCCGTGCCCCACGGCGTCATCCAGGCGGGAGCGTTCGAATGACCGATCCAGTATCCGGCCTGCAGGACGTGCTCCTGGAAGTGGCCGATCTGAGCGACGACGCCGAGGATCACGACTCCGGCGCCGGCCCAGAACATCCACGGCCGCAAGGGTTTTCGCAGGCCGACGACCAGTGCCGCGACCGACGCCCACATCACCACCATGAGCAGGACCATGCCGATCGCCCCCGCGATCTCCCATCCGCTCGCCTCGGCCGTGTGTTCCATCTCCAACCGCCCTTCGGCCACTCTCCGCCGACAGCGACGGTCGGATGCGGAGGCTGATCGTCGTGGGTCCGAAGGTACAGTCCGCGATACAGCGCGATCAGGTAATCGAGAATGGTTGTGCAATTTCACAATTCGTCCGAAACGGACATGCCGGGCACGCCTGTCACCGGCACCTGGAAAGATCGCGGGCATGAGTTCGACTGGGGATGATGTGCGCGCCTTCGCGCTGTCGCTGCCGGAGACCGCCGAGCAATACACCTGGGGGATGCCGACGTTCCGGGTCGCGGGCAAGCTGTACCTCACGCTGCCGGAGAACGAGACCTCGATGGCGGTGCGCTGTCCCATCATCGAACGCGACGAGCTGGTCCTGGCCGAACCCGGCAAGTTCTGGATCGCCTCCCACGAGGCGAACAACGCCTGGGTCCGGGTGCGCCTGGCCGCCCTCGACGACCGGGACGAACTGGAGGCCATCGTCACCGATTCGTGGCGGCAGGCCGCGCCGCGCACCCTGCTGGACAACGCGGGCTGACGGCCGCACTACCCCCGCTGTCAACCGTATTTCCAGCAGGTTTCCTGGAGTTACTCCACGTCGACGTGATCGCGGAATCGTCGTAGCGTCGATATCGTGACTGTTCCAGAACACTTGCCCGCCACCGCGGGCGAGCTGCGCGCGGCGGGTTACGAGCCGCGCGGCGTGAAGACCGAGATCCGCGAGAACCTCTTGGCGCTGCTGGGTTCCGGCGGCGACGCGTGGCCGGGCATCGTCGGCTTCGACCGCACCGTGCTGCCGCAGCTCGAGCGCGCGCTGCTGGCGGGGCACGACGTGGTGCTGCTGGGGGAGCGCGGCCAGGGCAAGACCCGGCTGCTGCGCACGCTGGCCGGACTGCTCGACGAATGGACGCCCGTCATCACGGGCACCGAACTGGGTGAGCACCCGCTGGACCCGATCAGCCCGGCCGGTCGCCGACTGGCCGCCGAACTCGGCGACGACCTGCCCGTGGCGTGGCGGCACCGCTCGGAACGCTACGCCGAGAAGCTCGCCACGCCCGACACCTCCGTCGGCGACCTGATCGGCGACGTCGACCCGGTGAAGGTGGCCGAGGGCCGCAGCCTCGGCGATCCCGAGACCATCCACTTCGGGCTGGTGCCGCGTGCGCACCGCGGCATCGTCGCGATCAACGAGCTGCCCGACCTCGCCGAGCGCATCCAGGTCGCGCTGCTGAATGTGATGGAGGAGCGCGATATCCAGGTCCGCGGCTATACGCTGCGCCTGCCGCTGGACGTGCTGCTCGTCGCGACCGCCAACCCGGAGGACTACACCAACCGCGGCCGGATCATCACCCCGCTCAAGGACCGGTTCGGCGCGGAGATCCGCACCCACTACCCGCTGACCGTCGAGGCCGAGGTGGCGATGGTCCGGCAGGAGGCCGAGCTGGTGGCCGAGGTGGGTGACCCGCTGATCGAGGTGATCGCCCGGTTCGTGCGGAACCTGCGCGAATCCGCGGCGATCGACCAGCGATCCGGTGTGTCGGCCCGGTTCGCGGTGGCCGCGGCGGAGACGGTGGCCGCGGCCGCGCTGCGCCGCGCGGCGATCACGGGCGAACGGCCCGCCGTCGCCCGCCCCGTCGATCTCGACTCCGTGCCCGCGGTGCTGCGCGGCAAGCTGGAGTTCGAATCGGGTGAGGAGGGTCGCGAGCAGGAGCATCTCACCCATCTGCTGCGTCGTTCGTTCGCCGAGGCCGCGCGAGAACGGCTGGGCGGGTTGAACTTACGCCCGCTGTCCGAGGCCGTGGGCGACGGCCACCTGGTCACCACCGGCGAGAGCGTGCCCGGCCGGGACGTCCTGTCCGCCCTACCGGAACTGCCCGTCCTGCACGAGGTCGCCGACCGGCTGGGCGTGGACGCCGCCGACACCCCGGCCCGGATCGCGGCGGCGGTCGAATTCGCCTTGGAATCGTTGTATTTGGCCCGCCAGATCGCCAAGGACTCCGACGACGGCATGACGGTGTACGGCCAGTGATCACGGCACCGCAAACTCGGATACCGATGAGGCGCAATGACTTCCGCTGATCGCTATTCCTACGGCCCCTACCACGACGGGCCCGACCCGCTGGCGCCCCCGCTCGATCTGCGGGAGGCCCTGGACCAGGTCGGGCGCGATGTGATGGAGGGCGGTTCGCCGCGCAGCGCGCTCGAGGAGCTGCTGCGGCGCGGACTTCGCGATACGGCGGGGCTCGACGATCTCACGCGCCGGTTGTGGCAGCGCCGGGCCGAGATCTCCCGGCGCCATCGGCTCGACGGATCCCTGCAGCAGATTCGCCAATTACTGGACGAGGCACTGGAAGCCGAGCGCCGGGCGCTGTTTCCCGATCCGTCCGACGACGCCCGATTCGCCGAGGCCCGCCTGGACGCCCTGCCGTCGAGCACGGCCGCGGCCGTCGGTGAACTCGCCGAATATCCGTGGCGTTCGGAGACCGGCCGGGCCAACTACGAGAAGATCCGCGACCTGCTCGGCCGCGACCTGCTGGAGTCCCGGTTCCAGGGCATGAAACAGGCGCTGCAGAACACCACGCCGGAGGACGTCGAGCGGATCCGGCGGATGATGTCGGACCTGAACGACCTGCTCGCCGCGCACGCGCGCGGCGAGGACACCGAGCGGCAGTTCGCCGAGTTCATGGCCGAGCACGGCGAGTTCTTCCCCGAAAACCCCCGCGACACAGAGGAATTGATCGACGCGCTCGCCGCCCGCGCGGCCGCGGCGCAGCGCATGATGAACTCGATGACCGAGGAGCAGCGGGCCGAGCTGTCCGCGCTGACCGGCCAGGCCTTCGGCGATCCGCGCATCGCCGGGCAGGTCGCCGCGCTCGACGCCAATCTGCGGGCGCTGCGTCCCGGCGAGGACTGGGAGTCGGCACAGCGATTCCGCGGCCAGGACCCCCTGGGTCTCGGCGAGGGCGCGCAGGCGCTGCAGGATCTGGCCGAATTGGACGCTCTGGCAGAACAACTCGGCCAGTCCTATCCCGGCGCCCGGCTCGAGGACATCGACCTGGACGCGCTGGGCCGCCAGCTCGGCGACGACGCCCGCGTGGACGCCGCCCGCCTGGCCGAACTGGAGCGCGAGCTGCGCAGGCAGGGGCTGTTCGAGCGCGCTCCCGACGGATCGCTGCGGCTGACGCCCAGGGCATTGCGCAGGCTGGGGGAGACGGCGCTGCGAGATGTGATCGGGCAGTTGCGTTCCCGGCGCGGCGAGCGGGACACCGCCCGGGCCGGTGCCGCGGGCGAACCGACCGGCGCCTCGCGCGCATGGCAATTCGGCGACACCGAACCCTGGGACGTGCCGAGGACCGTGCGCAATGCGGTGCTGCGGTCGGCGTCGACCGGCAGTCGCGGTGTGGCGCTGGATGTTTCGGACGTCGAGATCATGGAGACCGAGCAGCGCGCGCGGGCGGCGGTGGCGCTGTGCGTCGACACGTCGTGGTCGATGGTGCAGGACGGCCGGTGGGTGCCGATGAAGCGCACCGCGCTCGCCCTGCATCACCTGATCGGCACCCGCTTCCGCTCCGACGCGCTGAGCCTGATCACCTTCGGGCGCCACGCCGCCACCGTCGATATCGGCGAATTGACCGCGCGGGAACCGATCTGGGAGCAGGGCACCAATCTGCACCACGCGCTGCTGCTGGCCGACCGGCATCTGCGCCGCCATCCGGACGCCGTGCCCGTCGTCCTCGTGGTCACCGACGGCGAGCCCACCGCGCATCTGCGGCCGGACGGCGAGGCGTACTTCAACTGGCCGCCCGAGCCGCGCACGCTCGGCGTGACCATGAACCAGGTCGACGTGCTGGCCAAGCTGGGCGCCTCGGTGACGGTGTTCATGCTCGGTGAGGATCCGCGCCTGGCCGCCTTCGTCGACCTGGTGGCACGGCGCAGCGGCGGGCGTGTGGTGGCGCCCGATCTCGACGGGCTCGGTGCGGCGGTGGTGCGCGACTATCTGCGAGGGCGCCGGGGGTAGGCGGCCCGGGCGAACACCCCCATTGAACGTGCCGTTAAATAGCGGTACATTAATCTGTGGCAGGAGGATGGCCGGTCAGATCGGCCATCCGCTGAAAACGACCGCAGGTAAGGAAGTTCCGATGACTCGGAATCACATCCCCGTACGCTCCCGGCAGACCGCCTTCCGGGTCGCCGCCGTGCTCGCCGTGGCCGCCGCGCCGCTGGCCGTCGCGGCACCCGCGCTCGCCGCTCCGGCGGCCAGCGCACCGGCCGCGCCCGGACAGCCGGTCCAGCTCGAGGCCGACAGCTCCGCGCAGGAGGTGCACGGCTGGGGCGGCCATCGCGGCGGCTGGGGCCACCGTGGTGGCTGGGGCCGTGGCGGCTGGGGCCACGGCGGCTGGGGCCACGGTGGCTGGAACAGCTGGGGCGGCTGGAACGGCTGGGGCGGCTGGCACCGTCCCGGCTACGTCTACCCCGGTTGGTACGGCTGGCCCGTCGTGCCGCCGTCGACCGGAAGCGCGTTCTAACAGGCGGATCCGAGTCCGCATGCGCCGTCCCGCTCCGATGCGGAATGCGCCGTGCCCGTGCCCGCCGAGGCCCGGGCCGGTCGGGAGGCGATTCAGGCCGCCGCCGCCGAGGCCGGGCGCGAGATCGAGGCCGATCATTTCGGCATCAGCCTGGTGCTCGCCGAGGACGGCATACCCGCCGAGCTGGCGGCGGCGATCGAGCGCCGCCGACCCGGTGCCGATCCGGGTGACGTGGTCGCGGGCAGCTGGAAGGAGCTGCATCGGTTGATCGACGGTCATCTCGACGCGGGGCTCACCAAGTTCGTCGTCGGGTCCGTCGGCGGGCGGCCGATCGACTCGTTCATCGACCGCTTCGTGACCGAACTGGTGCCGCGGCAGAACTGACTCGGCGCCGGATCGTTTCGGTCCGGCTGGTCCGGGCACCCGGGACAACATGAATGCCGAAGAGATTGGTAGAGCACGAGACTCGACGACGCGTCCACGGCCGCAGGTGACCGAGGCCGACCTGCGGCAACTGCTGCAGACGGGTAGCCCGGGGACGCAGCTGGTCCTGGCGGAGGGCGAGATCCGGCTGGCGCCGGGCGCCGGTGGCGACGACGGCGCGATGCCGGTGGTCACCCGCGGTGAGCTGGCCGACCGCATCGGCGATCAGCCCGACATCGCGCAGCTGGCCACGGAGGCCGAGCTGCTGAATACGGAGATTCGCCTGCTCGGGGCCTGACAGGCCGCGTTACTGCCGCTCGTCGAGAACCTCGCGCAGCTTGCGGGCGAAGGCCGCGGGCTGTCCGGCGTAGCCGAATTCGCCGCCGAGGAAGCCGCCGTGGTGGCTGGGGAAGACCGTCGGCCGCTGACCGAGCAGTTCGGCGGTGCCGACGGCCGTGCGTCCGGTGAAGACGTCCCGCGACTCCTCGCCGACCGCGATCACGATCCGCGTCGGCGCGGCGGTGAGCGCGGTGACGTCGGGGCGATAGCCGCTGACCGCCCAGGAGCGATCCGACAGCAGGGGGTCGTCGCGGGTGCCGTCGTCCTCGGACGGCAGGCCGAACTGCGCGGGATCCGGGGCGGGCTGGGCGAAATAGGCGTCGGTGAACTCGCCCTGCCACGAGGTCATGGCGATGAAGGCCGCCATACCGGCGCCGAATCCCTTGGCCTCGTACGCATCACGGAAACCGGCCCGCGCCCGCTCGGCGGCCTCGGCGTCGGGGAGTACGGGGATCAGCGGCGGTTCGTGGGCCACCAGCGTGGTCACGTCGCCGGGGTGGGCGGTCACGAGGGCCAGCGCGGTGATCGCACCGCCGCTGCTGGCGAACATCTCGACCGGCCCCGCGCCGAGCGCCTCGATCACGGCGTGCACATCGCGAGCCTGCACCGTGGGCGAATGGTCGACCCGGGCATCCTTGCGGACGCTGCGGCCGAGCCCGCGCGGATCGTAGGTCACCACCGTCCGATCGGTGAAATGCGAGGCCAGCGCGCCGAACCCACTGGCATCCATCGGCTGGCCGATCATGACCAGCGGCGGACGCCCGCCCGCGGTGGGCAGCGGTCCGTGCACGTCGTAGGCGATATCCGCCTCGTCCGTCTCGAGCACATGTGTCGTCATACCCATAGGACGCCCCACCCACCGAGAACTCATCGCCCTATTCGCACCCGATCCCGTCGTTGTCCCGATCGAGATGCGGCGCGTACCCCGGCTGCCCGCGGTACAGGGGAGTATCGCCCGCCCGCCGCGCCTCCTCGCAGTTCTTGTAGTAGGGCGCCGGATTCGACCGCGGGGGCGCGGGGTGCCGCGGCTGTGGGCAGAACTGGGCCGAACCCGAGCTGCACAGCAGGTCGGTCAGCGGGTCGGCGGAAACGACGGGTGCGCCGAGCACGACTACCGAAGCCGCGCCCAGACAGGCCGCGGCAAACGCCCTGCGAGCATACGAACTGATCATGACGACAATCCTCAATACGGGCACGAGGTGAATCACCGTGCGAGACAGCATCTTCCAATCGCCCGAGGCACGGGCTGCGGCTTCCCCCCGACCGGTCGTCGCGAACCTGACGCTAGCACCATCCACGGGCAACCCCCGGCAAATACAGGAGAATTTTCCGAACAAATGACCTTCGTCCTCAGCCCAGGGACGAAGGTCCTATCTCGTACCGAGGGCGCTGAGCACGGGGCGCGGTATCTTTATGAACCGTGAGCATCGATCACGACGTTGTTGTCGACGAGATCCATACTCTGCATCGCGATCTGGCTCGGTGGCTGGGCGGGGCGGATGGGCAGGCGGTGGAACGGTTTGTGGCGCAGTTGCATCCGGATTTCTCGATGGTCGGGCTCGATGGGGTGGTGGTGCCGCGTGCGCGGCTGGTCGAGGGGCTGCGGGGTGGGGGTGGGACGGCACCGGGCTTGACGATCGAGATCGTGGATATCGAGCAGCTGCACCGGACGTCCGACGGGGCGGTGATGCGGTTCGAGGAGGTCCATCGCGGGCCGGAGGGGACGGCGGCGCGCCTCACGACCGCGCTGCTGCTGCCGGACCCGCAGGCCCGCAACGGCTTTCGCTGGCGCAGCGTCCACGAGACCGCGGCGCCGAACCGAATCCGGTCCGGGAGATGAACATCCGCGCAACAAACGGGTGAATCCCCGCGCGGGCGCCCGACTACCTGTGCCCCGCTGTATCGGACATTCTTCTCGTCGATTGGTTACCCCGGCGCAATTCCGCTCTGCCGTTTACACTCACAGAGTTGATTTTGCCGGTCGGCCACCCATGCCGGCCGTGAGCACCCGGAGTAGCAGGATGTTATCTCGATGGAAGGGCGCCGCCCTGTGCGCGGCCGCCGCGGTTACCACCATTCTTCCGATCGCCGCGGCCACGCCCGCGCAGGCCGCCCCGCAGTGCCCCGACACCTACGTCGTGGCGGTCCCCGGAACCTGGGAGACCTCGAAATCCGAGCCGGGCGAGGGCATGCTCGCCGCCGTCACCGACAACCTCCCCGGCACTGTGCGGACGGACTACGTCGCCTATCCGGCGACGGCGTTCCCGTGGGAAGGCGACGTCTACGGCCGATCCAAGCGCGAGGCCCTCGACGGTGCCCGCGGACTGGTCGGCGCGATGGCGCAGCAGTGCGGCGCGACGCAGATCGCGCTGCTCGGCTACAGCCAGGGCGCCGACGCCGCGGGCGATCTGGCGAACGAGATCGGCACCGGGCTGGGCGTCGTCCCGCCGAGCCGCGTCTCACTGGTCGGGCTGATCGCCGACCCGCGCCGGTCCCCGGCCGACAACCTGATCGGCCCGCCCGTGCCGGGCGCCGGTGCCGGTGGTCCGCGCCTGGGTGGTTTCGGCTGGCTGACCCCCAAGACCTACACCTTCTGCGCCCCGGGAGACCTGTACTGCGCCATGCCCGATGGCGATTTCGCCGGTCGCATCGCCGGATTCTTCGCGCAGATCTCGAATCCGGACCCGGCTCAGTTCGGCCTGTACCAGCAGCAGGGCTCGAACCTGCTGGGCGACGCCCTCGCCGCGGGCGGACTCGGCCTGCTGGGCGACCAGCTCAACGCCTCCGCCTACGACCAGCGCAAGCAGCAGATCGACGATTTCGTCAAGTCCGGAATCCACCAGAGCTACCCCGGATACGTGATCGGTGCCGGGGGCGCCACCCCGGTGACGTTCCTGCGCCAGCAGTTGATCAACTCGACGCGGAACTGAGGTCCGCGGCGTCACGGCGGCGTCACGGCAATCCTTCGATAGTGCATCGGCGGGCCTGGGGTGGCCGTCCGGGCGGACACTGGTATCGGGACGTACGCGCGAAGAAACCACTGTGCCCCAGCTCATTCCGGACGGCGCCATGCCCGGCCACACCGATGCGATCCGCGGACACCGCCACGATCGGAGTCCGCGGATCCGGTTGGCCGCGCTCGCCCTCGCCGCGGCCACTGCGCTCCTGCTGCCGGTAGCCGCGCCCGCTCGCGCCGACGAGCCGAAATACTATCTGGCGCTGGGGGATTCGCTGGCCGTGGGCTCCCAGTTCGGCAAGGGCCCCACCGATGAGGGTTACGCCGACCACCTCCACGCCGCACTGCGGGACCGCGAGCCCGGCCTGCGGCTGGTGAAGCTGGGCTGCGGCGGCGAGACCACCACGACGATGCTCGCGGGCGGGATCTGCCCGTACCCCGAGGGATCTCAGATGAGCGCCGCGGCCGCCTTCCTCGAGCGGCATGCGGGCCGGGTCGCCTACGTCACCCTGGACATCGGCGCCAACAACACCGAATGCGTCCTCGACGGCGACCTGGCCTGCGGTGTGCGCGGCGGCGGCGCGCTGCTGACCGAGCTGACGCGGATCGCCGCCCGGTTGCGGCAGGCAGGCGGGGACACACCGATCTACGCGGCGATGACCTACTACGACCCCGGGTTGGCCGCGTGGCTCTCCGGCATCCCGGGCCCGGCGATCGCGGCTGCCTCCGTCCCCCTGGTGGACACCTTCAACACCTGGGGCCGAACCGTCTACCACGCCAACGGTTTCGAGGTAGCCGACGTCAACGCCGCCTTCGACACCCACGACTTCACGCCGATCACCGATCCCCGCTACGGCACCATCCCCCTGAACGTCGCCCGCATCTGCGCCTGGACCTCCCAGTGCACCGACAACGACGGCCACGCCACCCCCGCCGGATACCGCCGAATCGCCGACGCCTTCCTGCCGGTTCTCACCCGGCCCTGAATCCGGCGTATACGTTTCGGGTTACGGACATCCTGCCGTTCGAGTGCGAAAAGTGAACGCCGAGACCGTCGTCGTATAGCGCGGGACGAACACCCGGCCGCCCGCACGTGCCGACTCAGTGCGTGCGGGTCAATGCCGAGGCGAGGCCGTCGGCGGTGGACTTGACGGCCGCGCCGAGGTCGGCGAGGGCGGTGGCGGACAGGCGTGTGTCGGGGCAGGCGACTATCGCGGCGGTGACGGTGCCGCCGTGGTGGATCGGCGCGGCGACGGTGACCACCGCGTTCTCCTCGCCCAGCTCCCGGGGGAGGTAGTCGATGGTGATGAGGTCGGCGATCATGCCGCCGAGGCGGTGGCGCAGCGGGTCGGTGACGGGGGAATTGCGCAGGGCGGCAAGGGCTTCCAGCATGGGGGCGGAATCGTCGGCGAGACGTTCGACGGAGTAGCCGCGGGTGCGGACGGCCTCGAGCACGTCGTGCAGGCGGTCGCGGTGGGCCGGGTCGGCGTGATCCAGCCAGGCATCGCGCTCGGAATCCGGTGCCCAGGCGACGAATTCGCGGGCCACGGGCGGGGCAAGGGGGAGGCGGCGGCCCTGGCGGATCCACGGCACCGACGGCGTGCCGACGACCTCGGTGACGAGCACGGCGTCGCCGTCGCGCTCGGCGAGGAAGACCGGCACACCCCGGCGCGCTGACAGCTCCCGCATCGGCTCCAGGGCGAGGCGCCGCAGCGGGAAGGCGGCCTCCGCGCGCCGCGCCACGGTGAGCAGCCCGAGGCCGAGGCCGTAGTTGCCCTCGGCGTCGCGGACCGTCCAGCGGTCGGCGGTGAGCTGGGTGAGCACGGCGTGCGCCGTGGCGCGCGACAGCCCGGTATCGCGGACGACGCGCGCCAGCGACAGGTGATCGGCCGGATGGCGGGACAGCAGCTCGATGACCCGGACCACGCGGTGGGTGGGTGGCGAGGCGGCCGCGGACCCATTTTCTGAAACAGGTTCTTGACCGGCGGGCCCGGACCGGCCTATCGTCGGTGTCACAATATCGAACGATAGCGTCGAATATTCGACACTGCAAGTCTGAGTGTTCGGCGCGGTGAGTGAGAGAGCGCAGTGATGCGGACGGGATACGAGCTGTCGCATCTGGCGGCCCTGGAGGCCGAATCGGTGCACATCTTCCGAGAGGTCGCGGCGACCTTCGAACGGCCGGTGCTGCTGTTCTCCGGCGGCAAGGATTCGGCGGTGATGCTGGAGCTGGCGCGCAAGGCGTTCTGGCCCGCGCCGCTGCCGTTCTCGCTGCTGCACATCGACACCGGGCACAACTTCGACGAGGTGATCGACTTCCGCGATCGCACCGCGGCGCGGATCGGGGCGCGGCTGCTGGTGGCGCGGGTGCAGGACGATATCGATGCCGGGCGCGTGACGGAGCGGCCGGGGGAGACCCGCAACCGTCTGCAGACGACGACCTTGCTGCGCGCCATCGCGGAGCACCGGTTCGACGCGGTCTTCGGCGGCGCCCGCCGCGACGAGGAGAAGGCCCGCGCCAAGGAGCGGGTGTTCAGCTTCCGCGACGAGTTCGGGGCCTGGGAGCCGCGGGCGCAGCGGCCGGAGATCTGGAACCTCTACAACGGCAGACACCGTGCGGGCGAACACATCCGGGTGTTCCCGCTGTCGAACTGGACCGAGCTCGACATCTGGGAATACATCGATCGGGAGGCGGTGGAACTGCCCTCCCTGTATTACGCGCACCGCCGCACGGTGCTGCGCCGCGACGGAATGCTGTTGGCCGCCGGGCGATTCCTGGCACCCCGCGCCGGTGAGGAGGTCCTCGAGGCCACCGTGCGCTTCCGCACCGTCGGCGACGCCACCTGCACCGGCTGCATCGAGAGCACCGCCGCCGACCCGGCCGCGGTGATCGCCGAAACCGCCGTCACCCGTGTGACCGAACGCGGTGCCACGCGTGCCGACGACCGAATCTCCGAGTCCGGCATGGAAGATCGCAAGCGGGAGGGGTACTTCTGATGGGCCGCAACCTGTTACGGCTGGCGACGGCCGGGAGTGTGGACGACGGGAAATCTACGCTGATCGGGCGCCTGCTGTTCGACTCCAAGAGCCTGTTCACCGATCAGCTGGCCGCTATCGAGCGGGTGAGCGTCCAACGCGGCGCCGCCGCGGCGGATCTGGCGCTGGTCACCGACGGGCTGCGCGCCGAACGCGAGCAGGGCATCACGATCGACGTGGCCTATCGCTACTTCGCCACGCCGCGAAGGAAATTCGTCATCGCCGACACCCCCGGGCACGTGCAGTACACCCGGAACATGGTGACCGGCGCGTCCACCGCCGACCTGGCCCTGATCCTGGTCGACGCGCGCCACGGCGTGGTGGAGCAGACCCGCCGCCACGCCTTCCTCGCCGCGCTGCTCGGGGTGCCGCACCTGGTGGTGTGCGTGAACAAGATGGACCTGGTCGGCTGGTCGGAGAGCCGGTTCGACGAGATCCGTACGGAATTCGCCGGTTTCGCCGCCAAACTGACCGTCGGCGACCTGAGCTTCGTGCCGGTCTCGGCGCTGCACGGCGACAATGTCGTCGACCAGTCACCGCATATGCCGTGGTACCCCGGCCCGCCGCTGCTGCGTCACCTCGAGGACGTGCACATCGCCTCGGACCGGAACCTGATCGACGCCCGGCTGCCGATCCAGTACGTGATCCGCCCGCGGAGTATGGGCCACGAGGAGACCGACGCCGCGCAGCGCAGCTACGCGGGCACGGTGGCCGGTGGCATCTTCAAGCCGGGTGACGAGGTGGTGGTGCTGCCCTCGGGCCGCACGACCCGGGTGGCGCGCATCTGGGGCCCGGGCGGCACCAAGGTGGACGAGGCGTTCACGGGGATGGCGGTGTCGCTGACCCTCGACGACGATATCGATGTCGGGCGCGGAGATATGCTGGCGCGCCCCGGGAATCGCCCGCACATCGCCCGCGATCTCGACGCCATGCTGTGCTGGTTCTCCGACGACACGGTGCTGCGGGTCGGCGGGGACTACGAGCTGCGCACCGCCGCGCAGTCCGGCAGGGTGCGTGTCACCGGGCTGGACTATCGCCTCGACGTGAACACGCTGCACCGCGTCACGGAGGCGGAAAGCCTGGCGCTCAACGACATTGCGCGCGTCTCGCTGGCCGGTCGGCAACCGCTGATGGCCGATGCGTACCGCGACAACCGCCGCACGGGCAGCTTCATCCTCGTCGACGAGGCGACGAATCAGACGGTGGCGGCGGGGATGATCCTGGCGCGCGACACGGGGGCCGCGCCGGAATCCGAGCGCCGCGGCCGCAGCGCGAACGTGGTCTGGCAGAGTTCGGCGGTCACCCGCGCCGAACGCCCGCACGAGGGCGCCACGCTCTGGCTCACCGGCCTGTCGGGCTCCGGAAAGTCCACGATCGCAGTGGAATTGGAGCGGCAGCTGGTGGAATCGGGCCGCCCCGCCTACCTGCTCGACGGCGACAACCTGCGCCACGGGCTGAACAACGATCTCGGCTTCGGCGACGACGACCGCCGCGAGAACATCCGCCGCGTCGCCGAGGTCGCCGCCCTGTTCGCCGATGCCGGTGTGACCGCGATCGTCTCCCTGATCAGCCCGTTCGCCGCCCAGCGCAAGCTCGCCCGGGCGGTGCACGGCGACAGGGGATTACCGTTCCACGAGATCTTCGTCGACACGCCCCTGGCGCTGTGCGAGCGCCGCGACCCGAAGGGGCTGTACGCCCGCGCCCGCGCGGGGGAGCTGCGCGAGTTCACCGGCATCGACTCACCCTACGAGCCGCCCCAGCATCCGGATCTCGTGGTCACCCCCGGCCACGGCACGCCCGCCGAGATCGCCGCGCACATCCGTCGCCAACTGCGACTGTAGCCGTGCGGCAAGCACATTCCGCATCGAGAACAGGAATCCGATGGAACCATCCCAGCCCGATCCGCCCCTGACCGAGCCGCTGCGCGCCGCCATCGCCGAGGCCGAAAGGCTCATCGCCACGGCCGAATTCATTCGCGACGAGCGCGACCTGGCCGAGGGTTACGAGTATCTCGCGGGCAGCATCCAGGCCGTGCTGCAGCTGTCCGGCGTGCACGGCACCAGTCACCCGTACTTCGTCACCTCCACCGGCCCGTACACCAAGATGGCCCTGGACAACCCGGACACCCTCTACTACCACGCCAATATCGAACCGGGCGCCGAATACCTGGTCACCGGCACGCGCGGCACCACCGCGGATCTGAGTTTCCAAGTGCTCAAGGGCGATTACACCGCCACCGATGTGCCCGGCGGCGAGGACGCGTTCGACGATCGCCGCCTCGACATCGCCGCGGACGGCTCGTATCGGCTGAGATTCGGTCCGCCGAAGGACGATCCGGAGCCGAACTACTTCGCCCTCGGCGAGGGCGCGTCGATGCTCGCGGTCCGCGAGGTGTACGGCGACTGGAGCACCGAGCACAAGGGCAGCATCCGCATCGAGCGCGTCGACACCGTCGGAACCGCCCCTGCCGCACCGGGTGTCGAGCAGCTGCGCAAGCGCTACCGCGCGGCCGCTCGCATGCTGATGCAGCGCATCCACACCTGGTTCAACTTCCCCAAGTGGTTCTATCTGGACCTGCCGGTGAACACGCTGACCGAGCCGCGGCTGACACCCGGCGGGCTCAGCACCCAGTACTCCTCGGTCGGCCACTTCGACCTCGCCGACGATCAGGCGCTGCTGATCACGGTGCCGAAATCCGATGCGCCCTACCAGGGTTTCCAGCTCGGCAGCCGCTGGTACATCTCGCTGGACTACGTCCACCATCAGACCAGCCTCAACAGCGCCCAGGCACAGGTCGATCCCGACGGGATGATCCGCATGGTGGTGTCGGCGCGCAACCCGGGCGTGGCGAACTGGATCGAGACGACCGGATGCACGCACGGCATCCTGCAGTTCCGCTGGCAGCGCACCGATCGCGCGATGACGCCCGCGGACGGCCCGGTGGCCGAGGTGGTGCCGTTCGGCAAGGTGCGGGATCTGTTGCCGCACTACGAGAGTAACGCCGTCGACGAGGCCGGGTGGCGCGAGCGGATCGCGACGCGGCAGCGTGGTTTCGCGGCGAGGATGCTCGGATGAGCGTGGGAGGAAACACTATGAGCACCGCATTGCTGGCGGACAAGGTCGTCGTGGTCAGCGGCGTCGGGCCCGGGCTCGGCCGATCGATCTGCCTGGAGGCGGCCGCGGCCGGGGCGAAGGTGGTGCTGGCCGCCCGCACCGAGTCCCGCCTGAAGGAGGTCGCCGCCGAGATCGAGGCCGTCGGCGGCGAAACCCTCTGCGTGCCCACCGATATCGCCGACGACGGCGCGGTCGACAATTTGGTGCGGCGCACGCTCGACACCTTCGGCCGCGTCGACGCCCTGGTCAACAACGCCTTCGCGGTACCGTCGATGAAACCGCTGGCCCGCACCGACTTTCAGCAGATCCGCGACAGCGTGGACCTGACGGTGCTGGGCGGCCTGCGCATGACACAGGCATTCACCGCCGCGCTGGCCGAGACCAAAGGCGCGGTGGTGATGATCAATTCGGCCGTACTGCGCCACTCCGAACCCCGCTACGGCAGCTACAAGATGGCCAAATCCGCCCTGCTGGCGATGTCGCAGACGCTGGCAACCGAGCTGGGGGACAAGGGTATCCGCGTCAACAGCGTGGCGCCCGGATACATCTGGAGCGACCAGCTGAGGTGGTACTTCGGCGAGGTCGCCGAGAAGTACGGCATCACCGTCGACCAGGTATACGAGCAGACCGCCGCCCGATCGGATCTCAAACGCCTGCCCGAACCGGACGAGATCGCGCACGCCGTGGTGTTTCTCGCCTCCGACTGGTCCAGCGCCATCACCGGCCAGACCCTCGACGTCAACTGCGGCGAATACCACGCCTGAGACAAGGACCGCTCCATGACCACCCGCACCGACGTAGGCACGGTCGAGGATCTGCACGCCTCGGCCACCAGGGCCTGCGGCCTGACCGACTTCGGTTCCCCCGACTACCACGAGGCCCTCGGCGTCCTGCTCGAGTCCTATCGACGCGATGCCGACCTGACCGAGCTCGGCAGCAAGATGAATCGCTACTTCCTGCGCGGCGCCCTGGTCGCCCGCGCGCTGAGCGAAGCCTCCTGGAAGGCCCACCCCGCCTACGACGAAACCCCGGTCACCAGGCCGATTTTCGTCACCGGCCTGCCCCGCACCGGCACCACCGCGCTGCATCGCCTGCTGGCCGCCGATCCGCGCCACCAGGCCCTGGAGATGTGGCTGACCGAGTTCCCGCAGCCCCGGCCGCCGCGCGAAACCTGGGCCGACAACCCGGTATACCGGCAGATCGACGCCGGATTCGCCCAGCATCACATCGAGAACCCGGAATTCATGGGCCTGCACTACATGTCCGCCGCCGAGGTGGAGGAGTGCTGGCAGCTGCTGCGGCAGACGGTGAAATCGGTGTCCTACGAATGCCTGGCCTACCTGCCCACCTACTCGCAGTGGCTGCGGCGGCAGGACTGGACCGACGCCTACGCCCGCCACCGCGGCAATCTGCAGCTGATCGGCCTGGGCGACGAGCGCCGCTGGATCCTGAAGAACCCCAGCCATCTGTTCGCCCTCGACGCGTTGATGGCCGTGTACCCGGACGCGCTGGTGATCCAGACCCACCGCGACCCCGCCACCGTCCTGGCCTCGGTGTGCAGCCTGTCCGAGCACGCCGCCCGGGGCTGGTCGCACACCTTCACCGGGTCCCGCATCGGCGAGAGCCAGCTCGAGCTGTGGTCGCGGGGGCTGCACGAATTCACCACGGCGCGTAAGCGTTACGACCAGGCGCAGTTCCTGGACGTCGACTTCGCGGACCTGCGCGCCGATCCGCTCGGCACGGTCGAATCGATCTACCGGGCCTTCGGCATCGAGTTCACCGAGGCGGCCCGCGCGGCCATGTCCGCCCTCGACGAGGAGAGCCGCACCGGCGACCGCCGACCCGTGCACCGATACGACCTGTCCGATTACGGGCTGACCGAGGACCGGATCAGGCAGGAGTTCCGGCTGCCCTGAATCGTTCGCCACGACGGGCGGGCGATCACCCAAAGCCCCCCAGACCCCCGGGGCCGGGGCCCCGCCCCCGGGGGGGGGGACAACCCCCCCCGCCCCCCTGACCGCGGCGCGGGGCCCGGCGCCGCGTGATGGTGGCGAAACGGGTCTGCAGGCCGTCGACGAACGATTCGAGGGCCAATTCGAAACTCTCCGCGTCGATTTCGTCGGCCTTGGCGCGGAGTAGATGGGCCTGCTCCAGGTGGGGGTAGCGGTCGCGGTAGACCTGGACGTCGTCGACGAAGCCGCGGGAGAACGAGCCGATGGTGGAGCCCATGACCACGTAGCGGGTGGCGGCGCCGATCATGGTGGCCTGGCGCGGCGGCCACCCGGCCCGCACCAGGCCGCCGTGCACGGCGTCGGCGTGGCGCAGATTCTCCTCGCGCCGCCCCGGGCCCGCCGCCAGATACGGCACGAAATTGGGGTGCCGGACCAGCGCGGCGCGATACGAGCGGGCCCACGACATCAGGCCGGTGCGCCAGCCGGGGGCATCGAATCCCGACGTGTCGACCCGGGCCATGATCCCCCCGGCGATGTCGTCGAGCAGGTCGTCCTTCGTGGGGTAGTGCCCGTACAGCGACGCGGCCTGCACGCCGAGTTCGGCCGCGAGCTTGCGCATCGACAGCTCGCCCAGGCCGTCGCGGTCGATCAGCTCCAGCGCCGCGTCGCGTATGCGCTCGCGGCTCAGCAGTGGCACGCGCGGCCTGGCCATGAGCACACCTCCCGGACTCCCTTGAAAAACCGAACGCCGTTAGGATACCGTGGCGGCACAAACCTAACACCGTTCGGTTGGGAGTTTCCCGCGATGGATCTGGAACTCGGCGACGCCCACGCCGCCCTGCGTGAGGTCGCCCGCGCCTGGGTCGACAAGGAGGTCGTCCCGCATGCGGCGGCCTGGGACCGGGCCGAGGCGGTGGATATCGCGATCGTGCGCAAGCTCGGCGAGATGGGCTTCCTCGGCATCGAGATCCCGGAGGAGTACGGCGGTTCCGGCGGCGACGCGCTGTCGTACTGCGTGCTGCTCGAGGAGCTCGGCCGGGGCGACAGTTCGGTGCGCGGCATCGTGTCGGTCTCGCTGGGGCTGGTCGCCAAGTCGATCAAGAGCTACGGCAGCGAGGAGCAGAAGCGGCGGTGGCTGCCGCGGCTGTGCGCGGGGGAGGCGCTGGGCTGCTTCGCGCTGACCGAACCCGAAACCGGTTCGGACGCAGCCAATCTCACCACCCGCGCGGTCCGCGACGGTGACGACTGGGTGCTGTCGGGGACCAAGATGTTCATCACCAACGGTACCTGGGCCGAGGTCGCGGTGGTCTTCGCGCGCACGGGCGGTCCGGGTCCCAAGGGCGTCACGGCGTTCCTCGTGCCCACCGATGCGCCCGGCTTCGGGCGCACCGAGATCAAGGGCAAGCTCGGCCTGCGCGGCCAGGCCACCGCGGAGATCGTGCTCGACGGTGTGCGGGTGCCGGATGCGGCGCGGCTCGGTGCGGAGGGCGGCGGCTTCCGGATCGCGATGGCGGCGCTGGACAAGGGGCGGATGGGGGTGGCGGCCGGATGCGTCGGTGTGGCGCGCGGATGCCTGGAGGCGTCGGTGCGATACGCACGCGAACGCGAGCAGTTCGGCAAGCCGATCGCCTCGTATCAGCTGGTGCAGGAGCTGATCGCCGATATCGCGGTCGACGTCGAGGCGGCGCGGCTGCTGGCCTGGCGGGTGGCCGGACTCGTCGATCGAGGTAAGCCGTTCGGTACCGAGGCCTCGGTCGCGAAGCTGTTCGCCAGCGAGGCCGCGGTGAAGGCCGCCAACAACGCGATTCAGGTGTTCGGCGGCTACGGCTACATCGACGAGTACCCGGTGTCGAAGTACCTGCGCGACGCGCGCGTGCTGACCCTCTACGAGGGCACCAGCCAGATCCAGAAGCTGCTCATAGGCCGCGCGCTCACGGGCGTGAGTGCCTTTGTGTAGCAACGCGACCGCGTCGTCCGGGCGCACCCCAACCACGTCGTCCCGGCACGCACTTGGCCGGGATCCACTCCAGGAGGACCGATGACGGAGAAACAGAGAGTAGCCCTGATCACCGGCGCCGCCCGCGGCATCGGTGCCGCGACGGCAGCGAAACTCGCCGCCGACGGCGCCGCCGTCGCCATCGCCGACCTCGACGAAACCGCCTGCAAGACAACGGCCGAGGCGATCGCCGCCGCCGGGGGCACCGCGATCCCGGTGGCCTGCAACGTGACCGACGAGGCCGAGGTCGACGCGGCGGTGGATCGCGTTGCCGCCGAGCTGGGCTCGCTGGACATCCTGGTCAACAATGCCGGTGTGGTGCGGGACAACCTGCTGTTCAAGATGTCGGCCGAGGATTGGGACACCGTGCTGTCGGTGCATCTGCGCGGGGCGTTCCTGTGCTGCCGGGCCGCCCAGCGGCACATGGTCGCGCAGAAGTACGGCAGGATCGTCAACACCTCCAGCGTGTCCGCGCTCGGCAATCGCGGCCAGGCCAACTATTCGGCCGCCAAGATGGGCATCCAGGGCCTGACCCGCACGCTCGCCATGGAATTGGGCCCGTTCGGCATCACCGTCAACGCCGTCGCGCCGGGCTTCATCGTCACCGAGATGACCGCCGCCACCGCGGCCCGCCTCGGCGTCACCCCCGAGCAGCTGCAGGCCAAGACCGCCGACATCACCCCGGTGCGCCGGGTCGGGCGGCCGGAGGACATCGCGAACGCGGTCGCCTTCCTGGCCTCCGACCAGGCCTCGTTCATCACCGGCCAGACCCTCTACGTCGACGGTGGCCGCCGTCTCTGAGGCCCCGTGCAGAGAACCCGTCTATCCTCGAACGAGAACCGAAGGAGCGCTTCGCATGACGGAATTCGCTGATCTCGCGGAGTTGAAGGCCGCGGTGGGTACGGAGATCGGCGTCAGCGACTGGCTGCGCGTCGATCAGGACCGCATCGACACCTTCGCCGAGGCCACCGGCGACCACCAGTGGATCCACGTCGACACCGAGCGGGCGGCGCAGGGCCCCTACGGGACCACCATCGCGCACGGCTTCCTCACCCTGTCGCTGTCGGTACCGCTGGCCAACCAGGCCGTCACGGTCGGCGGCATCCGGATGGGAATCAACTACGGCCTCAACAAGGTTCGCTTCATCACCCCGGTGCCCTCCGGTGGCCGCATCCGAGCCCGCGTCGCCCTCGACGCGGTGCACGAGATCCCGGGCGGCATGCAGGCCGAACGCACCGTCACCATAGAACTCGAGGGCGCGGAGAAACCGGCCTGCGTCGCCCAGGGCATCGTCCGGTATCTCACCTGAGCCACACCGGGCGCGGGCTCACGGCGACCCGAACGGCACCACGGCCGAGGGTGCCTGATCGGGCGTCAGGGTCGCCACCACCGTGACGCCCGCGGCGACGAAATCGCCCTGCGCGCGCGGCATATGGTCGGACGAGGTGACCAGCACCGCGCTGTTCGCGCCGATCGTGCCCATCATCTGCGCGGAGTACTCGGCGTTCTCTAGCGTCGACTCCGCGCGATCCTCGATATGGATCCGGTGCGGCGGAATACCCCGGGCGACAAGCCAATCCGCCATCACCCGCGCCTCGGTGATGCCGTTCTCGGGGTTGCCACCGGTCACCACGATCGGCGCGTTCGGGGTCAGCATCGCCTGCACGTGCGCGGCGGACAGCCGGTCGGCGAGCTCCGGTCGCATCGCGCCGTCCGGTTCCAGCCCGTACCCCAGCACCACGATCGCGGTGTCGGCGCCCAGGCCCGCGACCAGCGGCAGGCCGGGCAGTTGGAACCGGGCCGAATTCAACGCCGCCAGAACGTCTTCGGAGAGTGCGCCGAGCGGATCGGGGGGTGTGTCCGAGCGGGCGGGAGCCGCGGTGAGCGCCGCGCCGAGCGCGGCGGCGGCCAGTGCGAGCGCGGCGGTGAGCTTCGGGAATCGGATGAGGGCCGGAATTCGGTTGGAGCGGACGGTCGGAAACAATCGAACCTCCCCAGGACAGCCGCGCCGGATACCCGGTGCGGAGACGGGCCATCAGTCCATGATCACTCGTAATGAGCTGGGGGACAGGGGAACACGCCACATCGGCGTGAATGTGCCAGGGCGGCGGGAGCCGCCGTGCGATCCGGTACCATCGGTCGGCGAGCCGGTGCTATCGCGAACCGCCCGGCGCCGAGATCAGAGGGCGGGGCGTAACTTCAGGATCGGGATCAGGCGGTCGGTCTTGGCCGCGTAGTCGAGGTAGCGCGGCTGTTCGGCGGTGATCCGCTTCCATGCCGTTTCCCGCTGGGCGCCCTCGAGTTGCTCGACCTCGACCCGGAATTCGCGGGCGCAGACCTCGGCCCACACCTGGTCCGGGTGCGCCGCGATGTTGTGGTACCAGGCCGGGTGCCGGATGGCGCCGCCCATCGAGGCCACCACCAGCCAGCCGTCCTCCTCGGGGAAGCGGGTGAGGGTCGCCTGGCGCCGCTGCCCCGTCCTGGCGCCCACCGTGGTCAGATACAGCAGGTCCATGCCCTGGAACCGATCCCCGCGGAAGCGATGCAACTGCTCCATCATCCGCATCGTGAACCGGCTGAAATAGTTCGAGTGCATGCCCGCCGGACCCCGCGTGCCGGGCGGAATCTTCTGGAAGCTCATGACCCGCTCCTGCCTGCTTCCCGCATTGTAAGAACTCCGCCCGCCCGACATGCGCAAAAGCGACGGACGGGAGGAGATCAATCGGATTCCAGGACCGACAGGAGCTGATACATCGAAGGCTCCTTCCAGCCTCCCGCTCGCGTCCCGTTCCAGCCTGCCGTGTCTCGCGGCCCGTTCCAGCCTCCCGATCGCGGCCCGTTCCAGCCTCCCCTGGCTCACGGCCCGTTTCTGTTTCCCTGCCTCACGGCCCCCGAGGGCCGTGAGGCAGGGGCGGTTGAGGCCGCCGGGACCGCTCAGTCCGAGCCGAGTTCGTTGGTGAGGGCGACCCAGCGGTCCAGCAGTTGTGCCGCCGCGCCGCTGTCCACGGCGTGCGCCGCCCGGTCGAGCGCACCGGCCAGGACGTCGTGGATGTCCTTCTCGGCGGTCTCCGGGGTGAGGTCGTAGGCGACGATGGCGGCGGCCGAATTCAGCAGCACCGCATCGCGGACCGGGCCGGGCTGGCCGCCCAGCATGTTGCGCGCGACGACCGCGTTCGTCTCGGCGTCGCCGCCGCGCAGCGATTCCTCGGACACGCGCGGAATGCCGATCCGGGTGGGGTCGATCGTCGTCTGGGTGAGATGGCCGCCGGTGACCACCCAGGCCGTGGTGGTGTCGGCGGTGGTGATCTCGTCGAGGCCGTCGTTGCCGCGCACCACCAGCGCGTTGTTCCCGCGCTCGGCGAACGCGCCCGCGATCACCGGGAGCAGATCCGCGAACGCGCAGCCGATCAGCCCCGCCTGCGGCTGCGCCGGATTGGTCAGCGGGCCCAGCACATTGAACACGGTCGGCACGCCGATCTCCTTGCGGGCCGGACCGGCGAACCGCAGCCCGGAGTGGAACAGCGGGGCGAAACAGAATCCGATGCCCACCTCGCGCACGCACCGCGCGACCGCCTGCGGCCCCAGCGCGATGCGCACCCCCAGCGCCTCCAGCACGTCCGCGCCGCCGCTCTTCGACGACGCCGCCCGATTCCCGTGCTTGACCACCGGAACCCCGGCGGCCGACACCACGATCGCGGACATGGTCGAGATGTTGACGGTGCCCGACCGGTCGCCGCCGGTGCCGACGATGTCGACCGCGGGGCCCTCCAGCGGCACCCGCCGGGCGTGCCCCAGCATGCCCGCCGCCAGGCCCGACAGCTCGGAGGCCGTGGGGCCCTTCATCTTCATGGCCACGCCGAACGCGGCGATCTGTGCCTGCGTGGCGTTGTCGGAGAAGATCTCGTCGATGGCCCACGCCGCCTCGTCCGCGGTCAGGTCGACCCCATCGGTGAGGGCCCCGAGGATCTGGGGCCAGGTGCGCGCGCTCATCACAATCTCCTGTCGCGGTGTCGCTTGGTAGCAGCCTAGTGGGGCGGGGCAATTCGTTATGCCCCCGGTTGCGGGGCTACGCACGCCGGAAAGCCCGCTGAACCGCCTCCGAACTGCATATTCGGGTGACACGCCGGAGGGTCGGCGAGACCCCCTCTCGCCGTGGGATTTCCGACACGCGACAGGAAGTTTCGTACCCGGCTACGCCTGTCGTACTACGACGAGTCATACTTACCCGCGTGACGACCGCAGTAGGGACCCCAGGATCGGCCATTACTCAGCGCGTGCACTCGCTGAACCGGCCCAACATGGTCAGCGTCGGAACCATCATCTGGCTGTCGAGCGAGCTGATGTTCTTCGCCGGCCTCTTCGCCATGTACTTCGTCGCCCGCGCCCAGGCCCACGGCAACTGGCCGCCGGAGCCGACGGAGCTGAACCTGAAGCTCGCCGTGCCCGTCACCGCGGTGCTGGTCGCCTCCTCGTTCACCTGCCAGATGGGCGTGTTCGCCGCCGAGAAGGGCGACGTGTTCGGGCTGCGGCGCTGGTACGTGATCACCTTCCTGATGGGCGCCTTCTTCGTCGCCGGTCAGGGCTACGAGTACATGAACCTGGTGCACGAGGGCACCTCGATCTCCAGCAGCGTGTACGGCTCGGTGTTCTACATCACCACCGGATTCCACGGTCTGCACGTCATCGGCGGTCTCATCGCGTTCATCTTCCTGCTGGTTCGCACCAAGGTCAGTAAGTTCACGCCGGCCCAGGCCACCGCGGCGATCGTCGTCTCCTACTACTGGCACTTCGTCGACATCGTGTGGATCGGGTTGTTCGCCACGATCTACTTCGTCCGATAGGACACCTACGCTTCTCGGCAAGCACCAGCCCAAGCATCAGTCGGTTCCGTCTACTCCAAAGGGACACAGATGAGTTCATCTCCCCCGTCAGCGCCAGATCCCACCAGCCCGGGGATCGGCAGCGCTCGGAATAACCAGGCCACCAAGACCCGCAGGCAGCGCCGGATGCGCCGCAAGGTCGCGGGCGGTCTGGTTCTTCTGATGGGCCTCGTCGGAGCCGGTTTCGCGGCGTCGGCGCTGACCCCCGATGCGCAGGTCGCGACGGCGAACGAGGACAAGTCCGCGATGATCCGCGAGGGCAAGCAGATCTACGACACCTCCTGCATCACCTGCCACGGCGCGAACCTGCAGGGCGTGCAGGACCGTGGTCCCAGCCTGATCGGCGTCGGCGAGGCCGCCGTGTACTTCCAGGTCTCCACCGGCCGCATGCCCGCCGCGGTCAACGGCGCGCAGATCGAGCGCAAGCCCCCGAAGTTCGACGAGCGCCAGACCGATGCGCTGGGCGCCTACATCGCGGCCAACGGTGGCGGTCCGACCGTCGTGCGCGACCCGAACGGCGAGATCGCGCAGGAGTCGCTGATCCAGGGCGGCGACCTCGGCCGCGGCGGCGAGCTGTTCCGGATGAACTGCGCGTCCTGCCACAACTTCACCGGTAAGGGCGGCGCCCTGTCGTCCGGTAAGTTCGCACCGCCGCTCGGCCCCGCCAGCGAGCAGCAGATCTACACCGCGATGCTGACCGGCCCGCAGAACATGCCGAAGTTCTCCGACCGGCAGCTGACGCCGGAGGAGAAGCGCGACATCGTCGCCTACGTGAAGGACCGCACCGAGTCCAAGCCGGAGGGCGGCTACGGCCTCGGCGGCTTCGGCCCCGCGACCGAGGGCCTGGCCATCTGGGTGGTCGGCATCGTGGCGCTGGTCGGCTCGGCGATGTGGATCGGATCCCGCTCATGAGTGATAAGGAGCAAAACGACATGGGCGCGCCTGCTGACGGCAAGCCGGGGGACGACCTGAGCCCCACCGAGGAGCAGCTCGACGCGATGTCGCAGTCCGAGCTGGTCGAGCTCGGCACCAAGCGCGACGGCGTCGACGTCGCCTACCGCTCGCCGCGCTGGCCGGTTCCGGGGACCCGCGCGGAGAAGCGGGCCGAGCGGCAGGTGTCGCTGTGGTTCGCCATCTCGGCGATCGCGGCCCTCGCACTGATCGGCGTGTTCCTGTTCTGGCCCTGGCAGTACAAGAGCCGGCACGAGGACGGCGCCGGGATCTACTCGCTGACCACCCCGCTCTACGGCATCACGCTGGGCGTGGCGGTGCTGGCCATCGGCGTCGCCGTGGTGCTGATCCGCAAGAAGTTCATCCCGCCGGAGATCTCCATCCAGGACCGCCACGACGGCAAGTCCGACGAGGTGGAGCGGCGCACCCTGGTCGCCGAGCTGCAGGACGCGCTCGAGACCTCGACGCTGGGCCGCCGCAAGATGATCACCCGCACCGCCGGTCTGGGCGTGGGCGTGCTGGGCATCGGCGCGCTGTTCCTGTTCGTCGGCGGCCTGGTCAAGAACCCGTGGGCCAAGGGCGACAAGTCGCCGCTGTGGGTGTCGGGCTGGACGCCGGACTTCCCGGGGCAGACCATCTACATCCGCAAGGACACCGGCCGCCCCGAGGACGTCGTGCTGGTGCGGCCGGAGGATCTCGACGCCGGCGCCATGGAGACCGTGTTCCCCTGGAAAGAGGAATGGCGCGGCAACGAGCACGAGACCCTCGAGTCGCTGCGCGGAATCCGCAACGCGGTCATGCTGATCCGGCTGCGCACCGAGGACGCGCAGAAGGCGATCAAGCGCAAGGGCCAGGAGAGCTTCAACTACGGCGACTACTTCGCCTACTCGAAGATCTGCACCCACCTGGGCTGCCCGACCTCGCTGTTCGAGCAGCAGACCAACCGGATCCTGTGCCCCTGCCACCAGTCGCAGTTCTCGGCGACCGAGTGGGGTAAGCCGATCTTCGGTCCGGCCGCCCGTGCGCTGCCGCAGCTGCCGATCACCGTCAACTCCGAGGGCTACCTGGTCGCCAACGGCGACTTCATCGAGCCGCTCGGCCCGGCCTACTGGGAGCGTCGTTCATGAGTCCCTCGAAAGCGGCCGCACAGGCCAACGAAATGGACGAGCGCTACCACATGGCGGCGTTCGTCAAGCGGTCGATCAACAAGGTCTTCCCGACGCACTGGTCGTTCCTGCTCGGTGAGATCGCGCTGTACAGCTTCATCATCCTGCTGCTGTCGGGCGTGTATCTGACCCTGTTCTTCGATCCGTCGATGAGCGAGGTCGTCTACAACGGGTCCTATCAGCCGCTGCGCGGCGTGACCATGTCGCGGGCGTTCGAGACCGCGCTGAACATCTCCTTCGAGGTGCGCGGCGGTCTGTTCGTGCGGCAGGTGCACCACTGGGCGGCGCTGCTGTTCGCGGCGTCGATCATCATCCACCTGTTCCGCATCTTCTTCACCGGCGCGTTCCGCAAGCCGCGCGAGGCGAACTGGGTGATCGGTTCGCTGCTGCTGATCCTGGCGATGTTCGAGGGCTTCTTCGGCTACTCGCTGCCCGACGACCTGCTGTCGGGAACCGGTCTGCGCGCGGCGTTCTCGGGCATCACGATCGGTGTGCCGGTGATCGGTACGTGGCTGCACTGGTTGCTGTTCGGCGGCGACTTCCCCGGCGACATCATCATCCCGCGCCTGTACATCGCGCACGTGCTGCTGCTGCCGGGCATCATCCTGGCGCTCATCGCCGCGCACGTGGCGCTGGTGTGGTACCAGAAGCACACGCAGTTCCCCGGCCCGGGCCGCACCGAGAAGAACGTGGTCGGTGCCCGCATCGTGCCGGTGTTCGCCGCCGACCAGGGCGCGTTCTTCATGTTCACCCTGGGCATCGTCGCGATCATGGGCGGCGTGCTGCAGATCAACCCGATCTGGAACCTGGGTCCCTACAACCCCTCTCAGGTGTCGGCGGGTTCGCAGCCCGACTTCTACATGATGTGGACCGACGGCATGGCGCGCCTGATGCCGCCGTGGGAGCTGTACCTGGGCCGCTACACCATTCCGGCGGCGTTCTGGGTGGCGCTGGTCATGGGCCTGGTGTTCACGGTGCTGATCGCCTACCCGTGGATCGAGAAGCGGCTCACCGGTGACGACGCCCGCCACAACCTGCTGCAGCGGCCGCGGGATGTGCCGGTGCGCACCGCGATCGGCGCCATGGCGATCACCTTCTACCTGGTGCTGACCCTGGCGTGTGTCAACGACATCATCTCGCTGCAGTTCGACATCTCGCTGAACGCGACGACGTGGTTCTTCCGCATCGCGCTGCTGGTGGGCCCGCCGATCGCGTACTTCCTCGCGTACCGGATGTGCCTGGGGCTGCAGCGCAGCGACCGGCAGGTGCTCGAGCACGGCATCGAGACCGGTGTGATCAAGCGGCTGCCGCACGGCGAGTACATCGAGGTGCACCAGCCGCTGGGCCCGGTGGACGACCACGGTCATCCGATTCCGCTGGAGTACCAGGGTGCGCCGGTGCCGAAGAAGATGAACAAGCTGGGCTGGGCGGGCAAGCCGGGCCTGGGCTCGTTCCTCAGTGCCGACCCGGCGCCGCAGGCGGAGCAACTCACCGCCTACGAGAAGGAAGAGCACCACAAGCAGCTGGAGATCCTGGCCGAGTACCAGGAGCAGAGCAGCGGCGAGGGCAGCGGCAAACACGGCCACTGACCCCGCTCAGCGTGGCCCCGAGTCGATATCGGCTCGGGGCCTTCGCTTTGTGCCGGGCTATTCGCCGATGGAGAAGCCCGCCTCGACGTCGGCGCGGGAGTAGGACTTGAAGGCGATGTGGGTGGCGGTGCGCAGGACGCCGGGGGTCTTGTTGATGCGGCCCGTCACCACCTCGGCGATCTGCTCGTGGTCGCGGACCCGCACCACCGCGATCAGGTCGACGTCTCCGGCGCACGAATACACCTCGGCCACCCCGTCCAGGTCGGCCAGCGCCTGCGCGGTCTCGGGAATGCGCGCGGCCTCGGCGTGAATCAATACGATCGCGGTAATCATGCCGCCGAGTCTATTGCCGTGGTTCAGGTGTGGGCGAGGTAGTCGTGGCTGGCGGATTCCGTGCGCGTGGCGGCCTCGGCGCGGTCGAGCCAGCGCAGCCACGGACCGGCGCCCAGGCGGGGCTCGTGGTAGCCGTCGGTGGTCCGGACGATGCGGGTGCCCGGCTGTTCCAGCCAGCGGGCGATGAGGCCGGTCTCCTCCGGCGAGGCGCCGCGCAGCGGGGGATGGCGTGGGTCGGCGAGGACGTGGGCGGAACCGAGATCGAGTGAGTCTTCGAACCGTGCGGGCACCACGGTTTCCGCGGACGCGACGAGGGATTCGACTACGGGCATGGCGGAGATGCCTCGGGCGGCGGTGCCCGCGGCGGCGAGGCGACCATAGCGGATCACCGCGAATTCCCATCCGCCGGAACCGTCGGGCCGGGCGGCGACCAGTTCGGCGAGGCGGGCCACCGCGGCGAGGCGCTGGGTGCGGCGCAGCGCGCGGATCACCGCCTTCAGGCGGTCGCGCAGCCGGGCTGCGGCCTCGAAATGCTCGGCGGCGGCGTAGGTTTCGACGCGGTCCCGGATGGCGTGCAGGGCCGCGTCGCTGACCCCGGTGAACAGCTCGCGCACGGACTGCGGCGCGGGGGCGTACTGCGCGGCGTCGCGGAGTTCGCCGGTGCCCGCCGGACAGCCCCCGACCGCCTCCGGCGGACAGTCGGCCCCGTGGCGGCCGTGCCGCGGTATGCGCGCGGTGCAGGTGCGCAGCCCGCAGTACTCGGCGACGGTGGCGGCCACCTCGGCCGCCTCGGCACGGGAACCGAAGGGGCCCAGCGCGTCCCAGGTCGGTGTGCGGGTGATCGCGAAGCGGGGGAAGGGCTCGGCGGTGAGCGTGAGCCACCAGGCCCGCTTGGGAAACTTCGATCGGCGGTTGTAGGGCGGGGTGTGCGCGACCAGCAGCCGCAGCTCCCGCACCCCGGCCTCCAGCCCGTGCGCGCATCGCACATGGTCGACCCGCGTGGCCAGCGCCACCATTTCCCGCATGCGCGTGCGGGTTTCGGATCCGGTGAAGTAGCTGCGCACTCGGCGGCGCAGGTGTACCGCCGTCCCTATATAGAGGACCTCCTCCGACGGCCCGCGGAACAGATACACCCCGGGCGCGGCGGGCAGATCGGCGGCGAGGAAGCGCTTGGACCGCTGCCGCCGGCTCACCTCGGGCAGATAGTCGACCAGTTCGGTCAGGCTGTGCACGCCCTGGTTGCCGACCCGTTCGATCAGGGCGTGCAGCACGTCCACGGTGGCGCGGGCGTCGTCCAGCGCGCGGTGGGTGGGACGGGTGGACGCGCCCAGCAGCTGCGCCAGCGCCGAGAGCCGCACGGTCGGCGCCTCGTCGCGGGCCAGGATCCGCCGCGCCAGCTGCACCGTGCACAGCACCTGGAAGGCGGGCCAGGCGGCGGCGCAGCGGGCCGCCGCGGCCTTCAGGAATCCGGTGTCGAACCGGGCGTTGTGGGCGACGAGGACCGCGCCCGCGGCGAACTCCAGGAATCCGGGCAGCACCGCATCGATGCGCGGGGCCTCCATGACCATGGCCGTGGTGATCCCGGTGACGTGCACGATCTGGGGCGGAATCGCGCAGCCCGGATTGACCAGGGTGGCGAACTCGCCCAGCACCTCGCCGCCGCGCACCTTCACCGCACCGATCTCGGTGATGGCGTCGCGCTCCGGGCTCGTGCCGGTGGTCTCCAGGTCCACGACGACGAACGTGGTGGCGTACAGCGGCGTATCCAGGTCGTCGAACGCCAGTTGGGCCGGACGGGGCGCGGCGGATCCGGACGTCGCATCGAACGCGGTGTCGGGCACGGCGGGGAGCGTAACGGCGAGGTCCGACAGATACGCCGCGACGTGGTATTTGCCTGAAGTTCCGGTCGAGTGTTCGGGCTGCGAGGTTCGAATTGCCGGAATCTCGGGAAATGAGACCAGGGTCACATTCATGCGTAGTCCGGATCAATTCGCGGGACTTCGCGGATAACGGCGGGGCACTGCCCGAGGCGTGCTACGACGTGTCGTCGTGGGCGATCACAAAACACAAACTGATCGGTCGTGTTCGGGTTGGAAGGCTCCTCCCGACATGCTGATTTCCCGAATTACCGCGGTGTAAACACAAGATCGGCGCGCCGCTCGCGGGGTTCGGTTGCCGCCGGAAAACGCCCTGGTAGCTGCGCCACGTTATCGTTTCGTGATTGCTGTGAGATATGTCGCAGCCCGCGTGGCCCGCAAATCTTGTCCAGTCCCGTTTCGCTTGTTCGCGGCTTTACAACACACCGTTATGTGCTCGTAATCTTCCTGAGACCTCACGGAGTCCGACGCACCACCGGGTGCGGCGTCGTGGGGCAGATGAGGAGTACCGCATCATGGCGAACAAGCGACAGGGCCAGGGGCGCATCGCACACCGGGCCGTGGCTGCCGGAGCCGTTGGCGCAGCCACCCTCAGCGCACTGCTGCTCCCCACGGCGCCCGCCTCGGCGGCGCCGGTCACCGTGCCGGGCGTCGGCACCGTCGACGTGCCGGACCAGATGCTCGCCGCGATTCCGCCGGGCGCCATCCCGCCGGGCGTGCTGCCCCCGGGCGTCGAGCTGCCGGGCGTCGCGCCCGCGCCCGCCCCGCAGCAGTCGGCGGGCCAGCGCGCCGCCGATGCCGCGCTGAGCCGGGTCGGCACCCCGTACTCCTACGGCGCCACCGGTCCGGACGCCTTCGACTGCTCCGGTCTGGTGCAGTGGTCCTACGGGCAGGCCGGAGTGGACCTGCCGCGCACCAGCCAGGCGCAGGCCAGCGCGGGCACCCCCGTGTCGATGGACGATCTGCAGCCCGGCGACGTGGTCTCGTTCTACGGCGGCGGCCACTCCGGCCTGTACGTCGGCGACGGCAACGTGGTGCACGCCTCCACCTACGGCCAGCCCGTGGCCGTCGCGCCGATCTCCTCGATGCCGGTCGACGGCGCCAGCCGCTACTGATCTCTGCTCGATCGGGTGGTGCCGACGGCGGCGCTCGCGTGCCCGGCGTTGTGCGCGCGAGCTGCCGTCACGCCCGTGCGGCGGCCTCCGACCTCGGCGGCTGTGATCGTTTCGTGGCCTACTGGACATCCACGGTAGCCGTTCCGTAACCTGATCGAGACCTTCGTGATTTCCGCGCAGCAGGATTCCGCGGACACCGCATCGGATTTCAGCGAGAACGGGGCACGGCAGGCAGTGACAGCGCAGCACCGCAACTATCGAACCAGACGCGTGGTGGGTGGGTCCCTCGCGGTAGGAGCCCTGGTGTTCGGGGCCTGTACCGGCGGCGGCGCCGTCGCCGATCCGGTCGCCCAGCCGACCAGCGCGAGCGACGCCGTGCAGCGGCTCATCGAGCTGTCGCATCAGGCCGAGCAGCTCAACCAGCAGGCCCTCGCCGCCCAGTCCGACCTCGACGCCAAGCAGGCCGTGGCCCGCGACGCCGACGCCGAGCTGGCCAGCGCCACCGAGGTCGTCGACGCGGCGCAGGCGGAGGTGCGCAAGTTCCAGCCCGCCATCGACCGCACCGCGGTGGCCGCCTACCAGGGCGCCCGCACCAACCGGTTGTTCTCGGTGCTGGTCAGCGATTCGCCGCAGCAACTGCTGGACCAGATGTCCACCCTCGACGTGCTGTCGACCCAGACCGCCGCCCAGGTCTCGCAATACAAGAAGGCCACCGACGCCGCCACCGCGGCGCAGGCCACCTCCCGCACCGCCGCCGACGCCGCGCGCGCCGCCGCGCAGCAGGCCGACACCGTCCGCACGGATCTGGAGCGCAAGCGCGCCGACCTGCAAGGGTCGATCGCGCAGGTGATCGGCGCCTGGGGCCAGCTGTCGGCGGGCGACAAATCCGCGCTGGCCGGGTCGCTGTTCCCGCCCGGCTTCGACCGCGACCGGCTGCTCAACGGCCTGGTCCCCGGCAGCGGCACCAGCGCGCTGGCCGCGGGGCTCACCCGCATCGGCGACCCGTACGTCTGGGGCGCCACCGGCCCCGACCAGTTCGACTGCTCGGGCCTGGTCCAATGGGCCTTCCACCAGGTCGGCATCAATGTGCCGCGGACCAGCCAGGCGCAGGCGTCGGTCGGCACGCCGGTGAGCAAACAAGACCTGCAGCCGGGGGATGTGGTCTTCTTTTATCCCGACATCACCCACGTGGGGATCTACGCGGGGAACGGCCTGATGCTGCACGCCTCGACCTTCGGCGTTCCGGTCGCGGTGGCGCCGATGGATTCGACCCCGTACCACTCCGCGCGGCGATATTGGAAGGGCATGTCCTAATCACACCGAGGTGAGCCGAGGCATGAACGAGTGCAGCACGGGCGCGGTATGACCGCGCGGTGGCGGGTCCGTCAGTGGATGCGGGCGCGGCGGCGATTCGAGTTCGTCGCCACCGTCGCCATGATCGTCGCGCTGACCGCGGCGGGCGGCGCGCTGGTCCTGCTGCCCAAGGCGGCGCTGACCAGAATTCATCCGGCGCCCGCGGCCGCCGAGGCCGCCGCCCCGGTGGATCCGGATCCACAGCTCGCCGAGCTGCGCCGGGTCATGGAATCCTACGGACCCGTTGTCACCCAGCAGGTTTCCGGTGAGGACGGCCGACTGTCGACGGTGTTCGGGCATTCGCGCCAGCGCGGCGACGTCGACACCCTGTCCCGCGAGATCGGTCCCGCGGTCGCCGAGATCACCGGCCTGTGGGGGCCGGACTGGTCGCAGTCGGCGGTCGTGGCGATCGCCTCGGGCCCCGCCGAATTCGCCGCGCTCACCCACGCGACGGGAACGGTGTCCGCCGCCGTGGCGGCGGCGTCGGTCTCGGATCCGTTCCTGCCCGGCAGCCGGCCCACCGGGCAGCGCGTGGTGTTCGCCCCCGACGCGATCCGCCGGCTCGGCCCGGAGGGGCTGCGCGACACCCTGCGTCACGAACTCACCCACGTCGCCGCCCGCGCGCGGACCACCGACGGCTCGCCGCAGTGGGTGCTGGAGGGGTTCGCCGAATATTCGGCCCGGCGCGAGGAGCGGGACCCGTTCGCGCAGCAGGCGCCGACCCTGGCCGCCCGCGCCCGCACCGGCGACCTGCCGGAGGATCTGCCCCCCGATGCCGCCTTCGCGCCGGGATCGGGCAACGACGCCGTCCTCGCCTACGAGGAGGCATGGTCGGTCAATGCCTTCACCGCCAGCCAGTTCGGGGAGCCGAAGCTGGTCGAGCTGTACCACCGCATGGCCAGCGGGCCGAAGGACGCGCACGCCCTCGACGGCACCCTGCGCTCCTGTCTCGGCATCGGCCACCACGATTTCGTCGTCCGCTGGCGCGACTGGATCCGCTCCCGCATCCTCGCCTAGCGCCAAGGGATTACGCCTCCTCCGTCCCACGACCGCGGCGCGCGGCGGCGTGGATAGGATTGCCCCCATGGCGCGTACCCTGCTGGTTACCAACGATTTCCCGCCGCGGCCGGGCGGTATCCAGTCGTACGTGCATTCGCTGGCGCTGCAATTACCCCCGGACGAACTGGTGGTGTACGCGCCGCGGTGGAAGGGCGACAGCCATCTGCGATTCGACGCCGAGCAGCCGTTCCAGGTGGTCCGCCACCCGACGACGCTGATGCTGCCGACGCCGCTGGTGCTGCGGCGGGCGGCCAAGCTGCTGCGCGACGAGCGGTGCGAGACGGTGTGGTTCGGTGCCGCGGCGCCGCTGGCGCTGATGTCGCCGCTGCTGCGGCGCGCGGGCGCGCGGCGGATCCTGGCCAGCACGCACGGCCACGAGGTGGGCTGGTCGATGCTGCCGGCGGCGCGGCAGTCGCTGCGGGCGATCGGCAACCACACCGACGTCGTCACCTACGTCAGCAAGTACACCCGGCGCCGGTTCGCGGCCGCGTTCGGCCCGGACGCGGCGCTCGAGTACCTGCCGCCCGGCGTCGACACCACGGTGTTCCGCCCGGATCCGGCGGCGCGGGAAGAACTTCGGGCGCGCTACGGGCTGGGGGACCGGCCCACCATCCTGTGCCTGTCGCGGCTGGTCCCGCGCAAGGGGCAGGACATGCTGCTCATCGCGATGCTCGAGATCATCCAGCGCATCGACGGCGCGGTGCTGGTGATCGCCGGTGGCGGGCCCTACGAGGAGAAGTTGCGCGCCTTCGCCCACGCGCTCGACCTCGACAACCACGTGGTGTTCACCGGCCGGGTGCCGTCGTCGGAATTGGCGGCACACCACACCCTCGCCGACGTGTTCGCCATGCCCTGCCGAACCCGCGGGGCGGGCCTGGACGTGGAGGGGCTGGGCATCGTCTACCTCGAGGCGTCGGCGAGCGGGGTCCCGGTGGTGGCGGGAAATTCCGGCGGCGCACCGGAAACCGTGCAGGAGGGGCGGACCGGGCGTGTCGTCGACGGGCGTTCGAACAGCGAGATCGTCGACGCGATCGTGGGCATCCTGAGCGACCGCGACGCCGCCGCCCGCATGGGCGCCGCGGGCCGCGCCTGGGTCGCCGAGCAGTGGCGCTGGGATGTGCTCGGCGGCCGCCTGCGTACCCTGTTGGATGCGAACGCGAGATCGGGGCGGCGGTAGCGGTTGGGTTAGGCTCAGCGTTTATGAGGGAGCGAAGCGAGCGAATCATCGGCACAGCCAGCGCTGGCGAGGCGGAGGCATGAGCACCATCCAGGTCGCCGATCAGACGTTCGTCGCCGCGCCGGGCGCCGCGGTCGCCGAGGTACTGGCCGATCGTTCCCGCTGGCGGCAGTGGTGGCCCGACCTCACCCTCGAACTGCGGGAAGACCGCGGCGACAAGGGAATTCGCTGGAGCGTGAGCGGCCCCCTGGACGGCACGATGGAGGTGTGGCTGCAGCCCTGCCTGGACGGCGTCATCCTGCACTACTTCCTGCACGCCGAGCCCGGTGACGCGTCCCGGCTGCCGATGCGCGAGCTGATGGCCGCCAACCGGGCGCGGCGCGTGGCGGGCAAGAAGATGTCGTTCGAGATCAAGGCCCGCCTCGAGGCGGGCCGGGCGGCAGGGATCGCCCCCGGGCCGTCCCGCATCACCGCAGTCTCGCCCTAGCTCGTCCGAATCCTGTTCTCCCGCACCGCAAGCCGGAAAGGACACCCAGCCACTCATGGCCGACCGGACCCAGAGGTCGATCATCATCGACGCCCCGTCGGATCGGGTGATGAGCGTCATCGCCGATCTGGAGTCGTATCCGGAATGGGTGTCGGCCGCGCGGTCGGTGGAGGTCGTCGACAAATTCCCCGACGGCCGCGCGCGCACGGCCCGCTTCGTGCTCGACGCCGGTGTCGTCAAGGACACCTACCTGCTGTCCTACACCTGGCGCCCGGACGGTAAGGCCGTGAGCTGGCAGCTGGTCAGCGGCGATCTGCAGAAGGCGCAGGACGGCACCTACGAGCTGATCGACCAGCCCGACGGCACCACCCAGGTGATCTACGAGCTGACCGTGGACCTGACGATCCCGATGATCGGGATGTTCAAGCGCAAGGCCGAGAAGGTGATCACCGATACGGCGCTGAAGGAACTCAAGAAACGGGTCGAAGGCTGACGGGGCGGGTGGCTGATCGCTCGGCGGGCCGGACCCGCCTGGAGTTGTTCATCGGCAAGGGCGGGGTGGGGAAGACGACCCTGGCCTGCGCCACGGCGATGGCGCACACCCGCGCGGGCGCCCGCGTGCTGATCGCCTCCCTGGACCAGGCCCATTCGCTCGGTGATGCCCTCGGCTTCCGGTTCCCGCACGATCCGGGCACCGTCGCCGGGGTGGCCACGGTGCTGCCCGGACTCGATGTGATCGAGATCGATTCGCTGGCGCTGCTCGAGGATCGGTTCCGCGACGTGGTCGGCATGCTGGGCAGCGGGTCCGGGCACGAGCACGGGGTGGATCTGGCGGCGCTGGATCCCGCCGAGCTGACCGGGCTGCCGGGCGTGCAGGAATTGCTGATGCTCACCGAGATCGCGGAGTTCGCCGACGAGGACGACTGGGACGTGATCGTGGTGGACTGCCCGCCCTCGGCGGACATGCTGCGCATCGTGACCGCCCCGGAGACCCTGCTCGGCTATCTGGAGCGGCTGTGGCCGGCGCAGTCCCGTGCGCTCAGCGCCGGGGGCCCGGACCTGCGGCGGGCCGTGCTGGCGGCGGCGGTGGAACGGATCGCGACCGCGGTCGCGGGCGTGCGGGACCTGCTGGGCGACCGCGACCGCACCGGTGCCCGGCTGATCACGGGCGCCGAGCGGGTCGCGCTCGCGGAGACCGCGCGGGTGCGGTCGGCGGCGGCGCTGCTGGGCCTGCGGCTGGACGAGGTGATCGTGAACAAGGTGCTGGCGCCGATGCCCGCGCCGGACGGTGTCGACCACCCTGCCGTGCAGTGGTATCTGGCCCGCCGCGCCGAGCAATTGGACGTGATCGGCGAGTTGCGCGGGCGGCTGCCCGATGTCACCGTGACGGTGGCCCACCACAGCGGCCCGGAACCGGTCGGTATCGATTCGCTGACCGAATTGTCGTATGCGGTGGATTCGCGCGGGAACCGGGTAGTAACTCCGGCAGACCCTATGCTTGGCGACGACACGAACACCGAGCGCGCGCGGGACGGCGAACCGGTGGTGCGGCGGGAATCGGGCACCGGCCCGCAGTCGGTGTACACGCTGCGGATGCGGTTGCCCGTGGTCGACCCGGCGACGTTGCGACTGGGACGAGTGGAGGACGATTTGATCGTGGGAGCGGACGGAGTGCGGCGCCGCATGCGCCTGGCCCCGGTGTTGCGCCGGTGCACGGTCGACGCCGCCGAACTCGACGGCGACCAGCTGATCGTCCGCTTCCGCCCCGACCCCGAGGTATGGCCGCGATGAGTGAGTTCGAGGACGGCAGGGAAGCGCCGGAGCGGCCGTGGGCCGACCGCGCGACACCTGGCGGCCCGGACCACGAATTCATCGAAGCCCGGCGTCGGCGCGCGGACGAATCCCCGGTGGGCGCAACGGATTCCGGCGAACGCGGTGGATCGACGGGACCGCACGACGGCCCGCGGGCGGGCGGCGCGGCGACCGGCGAACACCGGCACGGCGACCAGCTGGGGGAATTCACCGAGGAGATGCGCCTGCTGGCGGAGGCGGTGCTGGAGCGGGTGGAGCCGGTGCTGCGCCGGGCCGCCGCGGAGGGCCGCGCGGAGTGGGGCGGCTGCAGCTGGTGTCCGGTGTGTGCCGCGGCCGCGCTGATCCGCGGTGAGCATCACGACGTCGTCGCCGCGGTCGCCGAGCACGGCACCGCCGTGGTGACGGTGCTGCGCGAGGCCCTGGCCGGGGTCCCGGTGGACCCGGTGGTCGGCGATCCGGAAAGCGATGCGCCGCACGGTGGTTCGCGCGGCCCGGCGCCGTCGCCCGGTGCCCGCTCGGGCGGGTCCGGATACGTCTCGATTCCGGTGCAGATCAAGGCATGACCACACGCATCGGGCGGGAGGCACCGCTGACCGTCGGCATCGATGTCGGCGGCACCAACATTCGCGCGTCGGTGGTCGACGGCGCCGGGGAGGTGCTCGACACCGTGCAGGCCCCGACCCCGCATTCGGAGCAGGCCCTGGAGGACGGGCTGGACCGCGCGGTGCGGGAACTGCGCGCCCGCCACACCATCGGCGCGGTCGGCCTGGCCGTGGCCGGATTCGTCGACGAGACCCGGTCGGCGGTGCGGTTCGCGCCGCACCTGCCGTGGGAGGACAGCGCCGTCGCGGACCGGCTCACCGGGCGGCTCGGGCTGCCGGTCATCCTCGAACACGATGCCAACGCGGCGATGTGGGCGGAATACCGGTTCGGCGCCGCCGCGGGGGCGCACAACGGCGTGCTGGTGGCGATCGGCACCGGAATCGGCGCGGCACTGCTGGTCGAGGGCCGGTTGTATCGCGGAAGTTACGGTGTGGCACCGGAATTGGGGCATCTGCAGGTGGTGCCGCACGGCCGCGCCTGCCCGTGCGGCAAACGCGGCTGCTGGGAACGGTATTGCAGCGGAACGGCTCTGGTGGACACCGCCATCGAGATGCTGGCCACCGACCCGATGCGCTCGACCATCCTGGCACGCGAGGTATTTCGCGATCCGGGCTCGCTCACCGGGCGCAGGGTGGCGGGCGCCGCGCAGGACGGGGATCCGGTCGCCGCGGAGGTGATGGCCGACTTCGCGCGCTGGCTCGGGCTCGGGCTGGCCTTCGTCGGCGACATCTTCGATCCGGACCTGATCGTGATCGCGGGCGGCGTGAGCTCGTCGGCGCCGCTGTTCCTCGACGACGCGCGCGAACACTACGCGGGCGCGATCACCGGCGCCCGGCATCGGCCGCTGGCCCGCATCCGCACCACGCAGTTGGGCGAGGCGGCGGGCATGATCGGCGCGGCGGAACTGGCGCGGGCCGCGCTGCAGCCCGGGGCGAAGGGCGCGCGGCGCGATTACGCGGTCGGCTCCGCGAAATCCGGTGGAAAGGGCGCCGCCGAGAGCGGAGACGGCAAGCGCGCGCGACGCGGGTCGGCCGCGGACGGCCGCGCCGGGGCGCGGCGCTGACGAGTGTGGTTCGGGCCGTATGAAATCGCCCGTGCGGGCTTGGTCACAGCTGGTCGGCGGCGGTAGAGTCGGCACCGACGGAGGTGCCTGCAAGGAGGCCGGTCCCGTACATGCTCACCTGGGAAAGGACGCGATGTTCTACTGGCTGCTGAAGTTCGTGTTTCCGGGACCGTTCATGCACCTGGTCAACAGGCCCAAGGCCGAGGGTGTCGAGAATATTCCGGTCGACGGCCCAGCCATCCTCGCCGGTAACCACCTGTCGTTCACCGACTGGTTGTTCACCCCCCTGATGAGCCCGCGCCGGATCACCTACCTGGCCAAGGCCGAGTACTTCACCACCCCCGGCCTCAAGGGCCGGTTGCAGAAGTGGTTCTTCTCCGGCGCCGGGCAGTACCCGATCGACCGCAGCGGTGCCGACGCCGCCGAGAGCGCCCTGAACACCGCCCGCAAGCTGCTGGGCGAGGGGCGCCTGGTGGGCCTGTACCCGGAGGGCACCCGCTCGCCCGACGGCCGGTTGTACAAGGGCAAGACCGGTGTGGCACGCCTCGCCCTGGAGACCGGTGTCCCGGTGATCCCGGTGGCGCTGATCGGCACCGACGAGGTGTGCCCGCCCGGGCCGTTCAAGTGGCGCGCGCGCAAGGTCACCGTGAAATTCGGTGCGCCGATCGACTTCTCCCGCTACGAGGGCATGGGCGGCAATCGCTTCGTCGAGCGCGCCGTCACCGACGAGATCATGTACGAACTGATGCGCATGGGCGACCAGGAATACGTCGACGTCTACGCCTCCAGCCTCAAGAAGGGCGCCCCGAAGGACGCCCGCCCCGACGCCGACCGCATGCCGGAGACCCTCGCGGGCTGATTCCGGCCGTGGCTAGGAGGCCTCGCGGCGGCGGAATGCCTCTATCGCTTCGTATTTCGCCAGGTTGTGGCGGGCGTCGGCGAGGGCGTCGTGGGCGTCGGGCGGGACCGGGGGGAGCGGCGGGCGGCCGGACATCTCCCAGTGCTGGCGCAGTTCGTTGGTGTAGCGGGGGAGCGTGCTGGGCAGGTCGACCATCGAACCCCACAGCTGGCACAGGGCCACGTGGTCGTAGGCGCTGACCCAGGCCCACATCTCCGGCTCCACGGTCGGCCGCGGCACCAGGAACCGGTACAGGTCGTCGCGGATCTGTGCCCGGCTGCGCCACAGCGGCGACGCGGGCGCGGGCAGCTTGGGCAGCACATTGCGCCGCACCCACGGTCCCGCCTTCCCGGGGTCGAATTCCGTTGACACCGCGTAGTACTCGCGCCCGTCCTCGCAGACCACGCCGATCGAGACCAGGTCGATCACCTTGCCGTCCTCGATGAATTCGCAGTCGTAAAAGTATTTCAGCGCGATCGCTCCTCGTGGTCGGCCGGACGGAATCTCCACCGGCGGCGTCGCCCGCATCCGATGCCGCGGGGCTTTTCGAGGTTACGGCCCGCCACAGTGTGCTTGCGCACCCCCCTACCTCCGCGTTACCACAGTGTCGCGGGAAGTCACTATCCTGAGCTGGTGAACTGGACCGTCGACGTACCGATCGACCGCCTGCCGGAACTGCCTCCGCTGCCTGCCGAACTCCGTCGGCGGCTCGACGATGCGCTCGCGCGCCCCGCCCTGCAGCAGCCGTCGTGGGACCCCGACCTGGCGGGGAAGATGCGCACCGTACTCGAGAGCGTGCCGCCGATCTGCGTGCCCGCCGAGGTGGAAGAACTGCGCGAGCGCCTGGCCGAGGTGGCTCGCGGCGAGGCATTCCTGATGCAGGGCGGCGACTGCGCCGAGACCTTCGCCGACAACACCGAACCGCATATCCGCGGCAATATCCGCACGCTGCTGCAGATGGCCGTGGTCCTCACCTACGGCGCCAGCCTGCCGGTGGTGAAGGTGGCCCGCATCGCCGGGCAGTACGCCAAGCCGCGCTCGGCCGATGTGGACGCGCTGGGCCTGCGGTCCTACCGCGGCGACATGGTGAATTCGCTGGTCGCCGACGCCGCCGTGCGCGAGCACGACCCGTCGCGGCTGGTCCGCGCCTACGCCAATGCCAGCGCCGCGATGAACCTGGTGCGCGCGCTCACCGGAGCGGGCATGGCCGACCTGCACAAGGTGCACGACTGGAACCGCGACTTCGTCGCCCAGTCCCCGGCCGGCGCCCGCTACGAGCAGCTGGCCGAGGAGATCGACCGCGGCCTGGCGTTCATGAGCGCCTGCCGGGTGCAGGACCCGAGCCTGCAGTCGGCGAAGATCTACTGCAGCCACGAGGCGCTGGTGCTCGACTACGAGCGCGCCATGCTGCGGCTGGCCGAGAACGCCGCCGGCGATCCGGTGCTCTACGACCTGTCGGCGCACTTCCTGTGGATCGGCGAGCGCACCCGCCAGCTCGACGGCGCCCATATCGCCTTCGCCGAGCTGCTGGCCAACCCCATCGGCCTCAAGATCGGGCCGACCACCACGCCGGAGCAGGCGATGGAGTACGTGGAGCGGCTCGACCCGAACAACGAGCCCGGGCGGCTCACCCTGGTGGCGCGGATGGGCAATACCAAGGTGCGCGACGTGCTGCCGCCGATCATCGAGAAGGTGCAGGCCACCGGGCACCAGGTGATCTGGCAGTGCGATCCGATGCACGGCAACACCCACGAGTCGTCCACCGGCTACAAGACCCGCCACTTCGACCGCATCGTCGACGAGGTGCAGGGCTTCTTCGAGGTGCACCACGCCCTGGGCACCCACCCGGGCGGCCTGCATATCGAGCTGACCGGCGAGAACGTCACCGAATGCCTCGGCGGCGCCCAGGACATCTCCGATCTGGACCTCGAGGACCGCTACGAGACGGCCTGCGACCCGCGCCTGAACACCCAGCAGTCGCTGGAACTGGCGTTCCTGGTCGCGGAGATGCTGCGGTAGCGGTGAACGTCGTCTTTCGCAGTGTCGGCGCCCTGCAGGTCGACGGGACGGACCGCACCATTCTGCGGTTGCTGCGCGATCGCGACCGCGACGGGATCCCGTCGGAGGTGGTGCTGCGCGACGGCAGCCGGTTGCTGATCTTCAACATCTCCTGGGGTTACGACCCGGCCGTCGTCTCGGCCCAGGTGACGACCAATATCAGCCCGAGCATCGGCGGTATGCCGGTCGACGTGTTCAGCACCGCGGCCGTCGTGGCGATCAACGATCCGGAGACCGGGACGCCGTTGCTCGCCGTCGCCTGAGCGTTTGTCCAGGACAGGCTCACACCGCCGAAGTTAGCTGAACTGTTGCTGATACCGGACGGTTGGGTTAGGTTTATCCCGTCCGTTGCCGGCGGCAATGGGCTGATTGCGGGATCTGCCCTGGGAGGACCGATGAAGGTGGTTACGGTGGCCGAGGAATTACTACCCGGCGCCGATCGGCTCGGCGGTGGCCGCGGCCGATTCGTAGGACGAGACCGGGCCGCCCTGGTGCAGCACGATCTGGTGATCGACGGCGTCCCGGCGTCGGTGGTCATCGAGAGACCCGAGGCGGATCGCCCCGCGCGCGCCTGGCGCTGCCGGATCCGGATCGCCCGCGGCATCGGCCGGCTCGAACAGTCGCAGGTCGTCGGGACCAGCGCGAATTCGGTGCTGGAGCAGGCCCTGGATCTGGTCGCGGCGCGCGTCGGGCTGACCGTGGCCGAGGTGCTCGGCGGTGCCAGCGTGGGTTCGGATCTGCCGATGTCGCGCCGCGGTGAACGAGGGCCGGACTCGCCGGTCAGAACGGCAGAACGACGAGTGTGACGGTGCTGCCGGGCGCCACGTGCGCCCCGGCGATCGGGGTCTGGCCGCGGATGGTGCCGCGGTCGTTGCCGGTGAAGATATTGCTCAGCACGACCTGCAGCCCGAGGCCCTCGAGCTCGCTGCGGGCGGCCGTCACGCTCTTGCCACCCACATCGGGGACCAGCACGGCATTGGAGACGAGCAGGGTGACGGCGGCGCCGGACAGCAGGCTGGTGCCCGCGGCGGGGTCGGTGCCGACGACGTCACCGGATTTGACCTTCGGATCGAACTCGGTCCTGGTGTCCTGCACGGTGATTCCCGCCTGCTCGAGCGACGCGCGCGCCTCGTCGACGGTCTTGCCCCGCACATCGGGCAGTTTCACCGGCGCGGACCCCTTGCTGCGGAACACCTTGACCGACGCACCCATCGGCAGCACCGTCCCGGGACCCGGCTCCAGGTGTGCCACCGAACCTTTGGGTGCGGTGCTGGGTCTCTCGCCGCTGGCGACCGGTTTCAGCCCGGCGTCGCGGATGGCCTGCTCCACCGTCTTCACGTCGTCGCCGGGCTGAAACTGCGGCACCCGCGGTTTGCCGCTGGAGACGAGCACCGCGACGGTGGAGCCCTTCACCACCCGGGTACCGGCCGCGGGATCGGTGCCGACCACGCCGCCGACGGGGATGGTGTCGGAGGCCCTGTTGCGGATGGTGGTATCGAATCCGGCATCGCGCAGGGCGACGGTCGCGCGGTCGGTGTCCATGCCCGCGATCGGCGGTACCGCCGAATATCGCCCGACGCCCAGCCACCAGCCGCCCGCCCCGAGCAGCAGGGCCAGCGCGACGACGATGGCCGCCCAGATCAGCACCCGCCGCCGGGATCGTTCGCGGTCGGCGTCGAAGTTGTGGGGATAGGGCTGCCGGTGATCCGGCGCCGGGGCGTAGTCGGGCGGGTGCGGCTCGGCGCGCGGCTGCGTGGCCGTCATTACGCGGGTGCGTTGCGGGCCGGGCTGTTCGGCCGCGAACCGGGTCGTCGCATCGGCCGGTCCGGGCGGCGGGGCGGGGGCGGGCGTCGGGCCGATGCGGTAGCGCGACGACAGATGTTCCGCCGACTCCTTCGGCGCGGGCACGCGGTATTCGGGCAGTTGCAGCTCGGAGGCGATGTGCCGGAGTTCACCCGCCATGGCGGTGGCGTCGGCGAACCGGTGCGCGGGCTCGCGGGCGGTGGCGTGCGCGACCAGTTCGTCGAATTCCGGTGGCACCCCGGCGATGAGGCGGCCGGGGCTCGGCACGTCCTTCTCCACCCGCTGGTACGCGATCGACAGCGAGGTGTCGCCGGTGAACGGGGTACGGCCGGTGAGCATTTCGAAGATCAGGACGCCGAAGGAGTACACGTCGCTGCGCGCGTCGGCATTGCCGTCGGTGACCTGCTCGGGCGACAGGTACTGGGCCGTCCCGAGAATCACGCTCGCGGAGGTCATATTCGACCCGGCCGCGGCGCGGACCAGGCCGAAGTCGGCGATCTTCACCTCACCGGCGTCGGAGATCAGCACATTCTCCGGCTTGATGTCGCGGTGCACCAGCCCGGCCGCGTGCGCCACCCCGATGGCCTGCAGCACCGGTTCGGCGACCGCGTACACCGCGTGCGGCGGCATCGGGCCGCGCTCGCGCAGCAGCTCCCGCAGGGTGCCGCCCTCCACCAGCTCCATGATCAGGAACGGGTAGTCGCCGTCGATGCCCTGGTCGTAGACCGCGACCAGGGAGGGGTGCTTCAGCTTGGCGACCGAGCGGGCCTCGAATTCGAACCGGCTCAGGAACTGCGGGTCGCCGGCGAATTTCGGATCCATCACCTTGATCGCGACCGGCCGGTCCAGGCGTGTGTCCACCCCCCGGAACACCATCGACATGCCGCCCCGCGCAATCGGCGCGTCGATGCGGTAGCGCCCGTCCAGCATCTGGCCGATCAACAGATGTCCTCCGACTTTCACAAAAGCTCTCACCTCTCGCTTCGGCTGCGACAAGCGAATGCCGCCCCGGTGGCGGCACTCCCGATGGTATAGGCGCGGCGGGTCCGGGTCTCTCACGACGTGCGCGGGAGAACCGGCTACCGTTATGCGGGTGAGTGCATTTCCTTGCAGCGACGATGTTCTTCCGGAGTCGGTGACCTTGCTCCCGCTGCCGGATGTGGCCGAGCAACTCGGTATCGCGGTGACCCGGGTGCATCAGATGTTGCGAGACCATCAGCTGCTCGCGGTGCGCCGGGACGGAGTCGCCGGGGTCCCCAAGGATTTCTTCGATTCCACCGGGGCGGTGGTGAAGCCGCTGCCCGGCCTGATCACCGTGATGCGCGACGCCAAATACACCGACGAGGAAATCCTGGAGTGGATCTACACCGACGACGACAGCCTGCCCGGCCGTCCCGTCGACGCGATCCACGGCCCGCTGGCCCGTGAGGTCGTGCGCCGCGCCGCGGCCGAGCCGTTCTGAGGCGGTTGGATTCCGGCCGAGGGCATGCCGGAACGACAGGGGGCACGGACGCGCGCTGTCGCTACCTTCTCAGGCCCGCGGCGGCGAACTCGGCTGCCGCCACCCGCAGGCGGCGCCGCCGGGGGACCGTCGCGCGGCGGTCGAAGATCGCGTACTCCGAGCGTTCCACCTCGTCGAGGATTGCGGCGTAGAGCACGGCGGCGGTCCGGATGGCGGGGCGCACGCGCGGCCGCAGCAGTTCGATCCCCGGGGTGGCCAGGCGGTACAGTGCCCGGTTGGTGGTGATCAGGTGGGCGAGCGCGCGGCGCAGTCGCGGATCGGTGCGGTGCGTGCGGCGGCAGTGGGCCAGCAGCTGCTCGTCGACACCGAAGGCGGCCAGCTCGGCCGACGGCAGATACACCCGCCCCCGGTCCAGGTCCTCGCCGACGTCGCGAATGAAGTTCGTCAGCTGGAACGCCTCGCCCAGCGCGGCGGCCGCCGGTTCCGCCTCGGCGGCGGGCACCACCGTGCCGAGCACCGGCAGTAGCTGCAGGCCGATCGCGGCCGCCGACCCGCGCATGTACTCGCGCAGCTCGGCCATCGTCGCGTAGCGATTGCGGAACAGCGGGCTGTCCGGCACATCCATCCGCATGGCGTCCAGGAAGGTCCAGAAGTGCTGCGGCGCAATGCCGAACCGGGTGATGGTGTCGGCCACGGCCGACAGCACGAGCTCGCGGTCCGGCGAGTCGGCGTGCGGGATCGGTTCCGGGTGCGCGGCCAGCCGTTCGCGCAGCTGCTTCTCGATCCGGTCCAGCTGCTCCGTGGCATCGTTCGCACCGTGGTCGACGATGTCGTCGACGGTGCGGGCGAAGGCGTACAGCGCGTGCACGGCCGGGCGCTGCTCGGGCGTGAGCAGCCGGGTGGCGAGGTAGTAGGTGCGGCCGTGTTCGGCGGCGATCGCCCGGCAGTGCCGGTACGCGGCAGGTGTTCCGGCCGCGCTGCCGCTCATTGCTTGGTTTTACCGGCGTCGGCGCGCAGCCGCAGCGGGTCCACCGTGCGCAGCGACAGCGCCGCCACGACCGCGATGAACGTGGCCACGGCGACATGCCAGATGTTGTACAGGCCGATCGCGCCGCCCGGCTGGAACACCAGCATCAGCCAGGTACACAGCCCCACCAGCACCATGAGCGTCGAGGTCGACAGCGCGAATCCGGCGGCCAGGGCCAGCGGCCAGGAGTAGTACCAGGGCAGCGCGGCGGGCGAGAGGATGACGATCGCGACGAAGGCGATCAGGATGCCCAGCACCGCCTCGCGCTCGCTGTGCTTGAACCGCCACCACGTCCACGCCAGGACCGCCACCAGCGCTATCCCGCACAGGGCGCGGGTCCAATCCAGGATCGACCCGAGCTGGAACGGCGTCACCCAGGTCACCATGTGCGCCATGATCGTCGGCAGGGACAGCCAGTTGATGATCTTCTGCGAGCCCGACAGCGCGGTGAGCCAGCCGATCCCGACCCCGGCGACGGCGGAGGCGGCGGCGAACACCACCGCGAATACCGACAGCCCCAGCCCGGCGATCTTCGCGAAGGTCCACAGCGGGTGCGGGAGCGGGCCCTTGTTCTCCGCGGCGCGGCGCTCGCGTTCGTGAATCATCCAGATCCACACCAGGAACGGCAGCGCCACGCCCGCGGTGGCCTTGATCGCCACGCCGATCGCGACCACCACTATCCCGGCCGCGTGATGGCGCTCGAGTACCAGCGCGATGCCCGCGGCCATCAGGCCGACCATCAGCATCTCGTTGTGCACGCCGCCGATCAGGTGGATCAATACCAGCGGGTTGAGCACCGCCAGCCACAGCGCGACGGTCGGCTTACCGCCCAGGTGTTTGGTCAGGTGCGGCACCGCCCACATCATCAGCGCCAGGCCGGGCAGCATGACCAGGCGCATCGCCCAGGTGCCCGCCACCACGTTGTCGCCGGTGATCATCGTGATCCACTTGCCCAGCAGCAGGAAGATCGGGCCGTAGGGCGCGGTGGTGGTGGTCCACACCGAGCTCACGTTGTCCAGCAGGACGCCCGGGTTGACCACGGGGCCGACCGTGTAGGGGTCGTAGCCGTCGCGCAGCAGGGCGCCCTGCGCCAGATACGAGTAGACGTCCTGGCTGAACATCGGGACCGCGAACAGCAGCGGGAAGACCCACAGGCCCACGATCCCGCGCAGCTCGTTGAGCGTGACGTTGCCGCCGTACCTGCCGTTACCGATCGTGATGCGGCCCAGGCGCACCCAGCCGACGATCATCGCCAGCACGCCCAGCCAGACGACCATGGTGGCCAGCGCGTAGCCGTGCCCGAACCGCAGCCAGGACAGGTGCGCCGCCTCGAGCAGCGGGTCGCTGCGGCGGGTGGCACCGGCGCCGAGGCCGCCGCAGGTGATCATCAGCGACCCGGCGCAGCCGAGCAGCGCGGCGTGGCCCTCGGGGCTGCGGAAGAAGTCGGCGGCGAACCGCATCCACCAGCGGAGGGTGTGCGGTGTCGCCGTGGCGCCGGGATGCGGTGCCGCGGTGATCACTGGGGCCGCCACGGTGGCGGTATCGGGTTCGGGGGTAGGCATAGGTCGTCGGTTCCCCCCGGAAATCGGTGCGGCCGTAACCGCTGTCAACAGGTCGGCCGCTAGTTTAATTGGTCGACCGGAACCCTAGCGCGTCGGTCGGCACGGATCATGCCTGGCATGTCGGAGATCGCACGGTCGGCGCGCGCCGGTGATGCGTTGCGCGGCCAGTTTTCCCGACAGCAGCGTCGTCGGAACCCCTACGCCCGGGGTGGTGCCGCACCCGGCCAGCACGATGTTCTCGGCGGTGCGGGGCAGATTGCGGGTGCGGAACGGGCCGGTCTGGCGGAACAGGTGTGCCGCGGAGAACGGCGTACCGGCGAGCATGCCCTGGTCGCGCCAGGTCTGCGGGGTGTCGAGGTGGTCGACGGTGAAATGCTCGGCGATGCCGCGGTAGCCGCGCCGCTCCAGGACGCCGAGCAGCTCGCGCAGGTAGGCGGGGCCCAGCCGGGTCCAATTCATCGGGGCCGCATCGAGATTCGGGCACGGTGCCAGCAGCGACAGCGGTTCGTGGCGGCCGGTCGGGCGGTCGATGAACTGTGCCGGATCGCTGAGCGCGGGGCGGGTCAGCAGCAGCGACGGGTCGCTCATCGTGCGGCCGCGGCCGGGCCGGGCGGCGATCTCGGCGAACGTGCGGTCCCAGGCGGCGCCGAAGTCGATGGTGTGATGGGCCTGCACCGGCCAGGCGGCCGCCACGTCCGCCGGGACGGTGCCGTGGGCGACGACCGCCGAGGGCGCGGCCCGCAGCGGGCGGCGGCGGGCGATGCCGAAGCGGTCCAGGGAGCCGAGGTCGGCGGTGATCACGACCGCGTCGCAGTCGAAGGCGCGGCCGTCGGCGGTGCGCACGCGGCGGGCCCGGCCATCGGCGTAGTCGATGCCGGTCACCTCGGTGTTCAGCTCCAGGTCGCCGCCCGCGGCGGTGAGCGCGGCGGCCATGGCGGCGGGGATCGCGCGCATCCCGCCCTCGGGGAAATAGACGCCCAGGCAGGTGTCCATGTGCGGGATGGCGCCGTAGACGGCGAGCGCCTGCGCCGGTGCCATGCCCGCGTAGAGCGCCTGGAATGTGAACAGCCGGGCCAGCCGCTCGTCGTGCAGGATGCGCCCGACCCGCGGCCCGAGCCGCCCGAACGCCCCCAGCCGGATCAGTTCGATCAGCGCCGCCCGCTTCTCCGGGATCCGGATCATGTCCAGCGGCGAGTCGAAGTTGGTGTCCATGAACTGGTCGTAGGCGGCGCCGTAGATGCTGCCGAGCCAGTCGCGCAGCTCCCGGTAGCGCCCGGCCTCGGCGCCCCCGCAGGCCCGGGCCACCTCCGCGGCCATCTCGTCCGGATCGTCGAAGACATCGATCGTCGAATGATCGGCGAACCGCGCGCGATAGGCAGGCGCAAGCCGGTGAATACGTAACCCCTGCGCGTCCGCACTCGCCCCCACCGCCCCCAGCGCCTCATCGATCAACCCCGGCAGCGTGAGAACGGTCGCCCCACAATCGATCTCATAATCGGCCCCCCGATAGAACCCGACCCGCCCACCGGGATGATCCCCCCGCTCGACCAGCGTCACCGTGCGCCCGGCGCCGACCAGATACAGCGCCGCCGACAACCCGGCCAGCCCACCCCCGACCACAACCACCCGCCCCGCACCTGACGCATCCCCGGTGCGGGAAGTTTCGGGCGGGGTCATGCGACGCGTCGGGTGGCGGCGAGGGCCATGTCGCGTAGGCGTTGTTTGGGTTCGGGGGCGGCCGAGCTGGATGCCAGGGCCGACAGGCCGCGGTCGGTGAGGTCGGCGATGCGGCGTTCCACCTCGTCGACGGCGCCGAGGTCGGTGATGAGGTCGCGCAGGTGGGTCACCTCGTCGGGGGTCAGGTCGGTGCCGAGGGAGGTGCGCAGCAGTTCGGCCGCGGCGGGGGCGGTGGCGTCGGCGCGGCGCAGCGCCTCGGCGACCAGCACCGTGCGCTTGCCCTCGCGCAGGTCGTCGCCCGAGGGCTTGCCGGTGACCTCCGGATCGCCGAAGACGCCGAGCAGATCGTCGCGCAGCTGGAAGGCGATGCCGATGTCGGTGCCGAATTCGCGGTAGGCCGCGATCAGGTCCGGGCCCGCGTCGGCCAGGGCCGCGCCCAGGTGCAGCGGCCGCTCGATCGTGTACGCCGCGGTCTTGTAGCGATTGATGCGCAGCGCCGCCTCCACCGAATCGTCGGCGCCCGCCTCGCCGTGGATGTCGAGCAGCTGCCCGCCCATGACCTCGGTGCGCATGGCCGCCCAGACCGGGGCGAAGCGGGCGCGGGCCGCCGGGGTCAGCCCCGCGTCGGAGACCATGTCGTCGGCCCAGGCCAGCGCCAGATCGCCGATCAGCACGCCCACGCTGATGCCGAAATGCGCTGAGTCGCCGGTCCATTCGCGGTCGCGGTGGCGGCGTTCGAAGTCCACGTGCACGGTGGGGAAGCCGCGCCGGGTGCGCGAGGAGTCGATGATGTCGTCGTGGATCAGCGCGCAGGCCTGCACCAGTTCCAATGCGGCACAGGCCCGCAGCACCGCGTCGGCCTCCGGTCCCGCGGGGTCGCCACCGGCGCCGAGCCACCCGGTCCAGGCGAAGGACGGGCGGGTGCGCTTGCCCCCGCGCAGCACGAAATCCTCGAGCTCGGCGACGGCGTCCACGAAGACCGGGCCGAGTTCGGCGACGGACTCGCGGCGCGCGGCGAAGAAGTCGGTGAGGGCGCCCTCGACGGCCCCCACCAGGGCGGCACCGGCCGGAGCCGGCCGTGTCGGGGTACCCGGTCCGGCGGCCATCAGGAACCTCCCAAGGTGATCCGACGCGTCGGCAAGCCGATCGTGCGCAGCGACATATGGTTCGGGGCACCAGCACCCCGCCATCGAACCTTACCGACCTCCCGATTCGTCCCGCACAGGCCCACGCCCCCGAGATGGGGCGTCGTGCCGATTACACTGGTTCGGTGAGTTTCGACAACGTACGGGGACGTTCGACCCCAGGCCGACCTTCCCGGACGCCGCAGGTTTCCGGAACTCCGTCCATCGTGGAGCAGCTGGTGCGGCGCCCCGACGGCACCATTCCCTTCTCCGTGGAGTTCAATCCGCCCCGCGACGCGGCCGCCGAGGCGCGGCTGTGGCGGGCGGCACGCGAGTTCGAGCGCATGCACCCGGCGTTCGTGTCCATGACCTACGGCGCGGGCGGATCCACCCGCGACCGCACCGCCCGCGTGACGGGGCAGCTGGCCCGCGAGACCACGCTGCTCACCGTGGCGCACCTGACCGCGGTCGAGCACAGCGTCGCCGAACTGCGCTCGATCGTCGGCACCTACGCCGACGCGGGCATCCGCAACCTGCTGGTGCTGCGCGGCGATCCGCCGGGGGATCCGCTGGGGGAGTGGCGCAAACATCCCGAGGGGCTGGAGTACGCGGAGGAGCTGGTGCGCATGGTGCGCGGGCTCGGCGACTTCCACGTCGGCGTGGCATCGTTCCCGCAGGGGCACCACCGTTCCCCGGACCTCGACCGCGACACCGCCTACCTGTGCGCGAAACTGCGTGCGGGAGCGGAATATTCGATCACCCAGATGTTCTTCGACGTGGACGACTACCTGCGCCTGCGCGACCGCGTGGTGGCGTGTGATCCGGTCGAGGGCGCCAAGCCGATCATCCCGGAGCTGATGCCGATCACCTCGCTGCGGACGGTGCAGCGGGCCGAGGAGCTGTCGGGCCGCCCGCTGCCCGCGCGGCTGCTGCAGCGGCTGGAGAAGGCCGCGGGCAACGACCCGGAGGCCAACCGCAACGCGGTGCGCGCGGTCGGCATCGAGATCGCCACCGAGATCGGGCAGCGGCTCATCGATGAGGGCGCGCCCGGCCTGCACTTCATCACGCTCAACTTCGCCAAGGCCACCACCGAGGTGCTGACCAATCTCGGCTACACGGTGACGGCCACCCCGGTGAGCGCCTGATCGGCGTTTCGCGGCCGATAGCGAGGGGTGTGCCCCATTCTCGGAGTACCGTCACGTCTCGACCGTGACGACGAGGAGTACTCCGATGACCGTGTTGCGCAGTCTGCTCCGTGTCTCCGCTGTGGTGGGCGCGTCCGTCGCGCTGGCCTGCGTCGGATCCGTCACCGCGGTGGCGGGGCCATCCGGGCCGGAGGCCGCCATCGCCGCGGCGGGCCGGGTCGAGACATCGGCGTCGGCGATTTGCTCACCGCTTACCAGACCGCGGTTCAGAGCCTGCAGCAGGTGGGAGTGCAGCCGTTCCTGTACCCGTCCGCGTCGGCGCTGTGCCACGACGGCACCACCCTGGGCCTGGTGCCCGCGCTGGCCGGAGCGCTGCCCGGCCCATGGCCGAAGACGACGGTGTCGATGCCCGGGCTGGATCTGTCGGCGGTCAAGAAGGGGCAGACGATGTTCGCGTTCGTGCCCTACGGTCTGGGCCCCGACGGCACCGACACGTCGGGCATGCAGGTGGCGTGGCTCAACACCAGCACCGGCCGGGGCGGATTCGCCGCCATGAACCCGCTGTCGCAGGTGGTGCGCGCGATGGTGCCGCCGGAGGTCCCGGCCGAGATCCGCCCGCTGGCCGAACAGGCCGTGCAGAACTTCTTCGCCGCCGCCCTCCCGGCCGGAGGTGTTCGCGCGGTCCCGGTGAACACCGGGTCCGGCACCGTGCTGGCGGCGGTCTTCGGCTCGGTCCGCAACGGCAACCACACGTGTTTCTTCCTGCCGACGGTCGGCATCGTCCCGGTGTCCTGAGCGGCGGTATCGCCCGACGCATCGTCGCCCGCCGCGGCCGATCACATGGCGCGGGCGGGCAGGGACCGTCCCTTCCAGCTCAGTGAGCCCGCGTGGTGCAGGCGGTGGGAGCGCACCGACAGTCGCAGGTAGGCGGCGATCGAGAGCGGATGTGCCACGGCGGCAACGATATCCGCGGCCTTGGGCGCGCCGCCGGATTCCAGGGAACGGGCCAGGAGGCGTCCGGTGATCGCGCAGGCGTAGCCGACCCGCCCGATATGCCGGGTGCGGCCGCGGGCGAACAGGGCCGCCAGCGGGGGAGACCAGAACGCCAGGGCCGTCACCGTGCCGACGGCCGCGCTACCGGCGGCCGAACCGTACGCGGACCACAGCCAGCGGGTGTACCCGGCCTCGAGCGCCGCCGCGCTCCGGTACATCCGGGTGGTGGCGACGCGTCCCGCCGCGACCAGCACGGTGCGATGCCCCGCGCGGCGCAGCGCCCGCGCGAGCGCCAGATCCTCGGTGACCTGCCCGGCGACGGCGCTGTGCCCGCCCACGGCGCGATAGGTGGCGGCGTCGAAGATCAGAAACTGACCGCACGACACGGCCGTCGACGGCCGCAGGCCGCGATCGGTGATCTGGATGGGCAGCGTCGCCGCCCAGGACCAGCACAGCAGCGGCTGCACCAGCGCCTCGGTCACCGATCCGGCCCGCTGATACGGCCAGGGCGAGACCAATCCGGCACGGGCCCTGCGCAATTCGCCGACCGCGGCGGCGATCGCCCCCCGCGCGAGCCGCACATCGGCGTCGAGGAATATCAGCACACCCGCCGGTGCCGCGTCGGAATCGGCTGTGACCCCGGCGATTTCGGCGAGCCGGGCGCACGCGGCGTTCTTCCCCGTCCAGCCGGGCTCCGGTTCGGATTCGGCCGCGATCACCGTGAATCGCTCGTCGCCGCCCACCGCGTGCACGGCGGCCGCGTAGGTCCCGTCGCCCGAGCGGTCGTCGAGGATCAGCACCCGCAATCGCGAAACCCCGTGTTGCGCGCGTAGATCCGCGATCAGCTCGGGGAGCCGCCCGGCCTCGTCGCGGGCCGGAACGCAGACCGTCACCGGCTCGATCACGGTGGTGGGTACCGGGTCGAGCTGCCGTATCGTCGCCCGGTTGACCGCCGCCAGCACGGCGCCGGCGCCCGCGATGAGGGTGCCTCCGGCCACCAGTCCGTCGAACGCGGAGCGAATCCGCCGATTCGTCGCTTCCTCACGTGTTCTCATCATGCGAAGTCCAGCCTTCCACACCCGGCGGCGGCTGTCTCGCGCGTTACGCGCGCTGGCGTGGCCGCGGCGCGGGCGGCGGCGGGGCGGGATTGCGGTTGACGTAGGCCAGGACCGCGACGATGGCGGCGACGGCGAGGGTGATGCCGCCGACGATCCCGGCCCAGCCCGCGAACGAGCGGGTGTTGGGGTCGGCGTACTTCACCTCGGCGCGCACGGTGCTCACATCGCCGGGCGGCAGCTTCCAGGACACGATCGAATCGCCCTCGCGGGTGCCGTTGGTGGTGGCGACGCGGTTGGGGAACGCGACGGTGAACTGCACGTCCGAGCCCTGCGGCGGCACATTGCGCAGATCCACCCGGCCGCTGAGGGTGACCAGGTCGCCGGTGCGGTTGAACGAGAGGTTGAACATCCCCTGCGTCTGGTCCGACAGCTGGCCCAGCTGCTGCACCTCGCCGAAGGTGAGATCGTCGAAATAGACCTGGCTGCCGGTGTATCCGTCCTGCGTGTACGGCTCCACCCGCACCTTGCTGGACAGCGATTCCGGCACCTTGAGCTGCGGGCCCTTGTCCTTGTCGGTGGCGGGTACCGCCGCCGCGACGATGCGCCCCGACACGCGGTCGTTGGTCGACACGCCCATCGATACCTGCAGCCGCAGGCAGCCGGTCAGTAACGGGAGCAGCAACGCCGCCAGCATCACGATGGACCAGGCACGATGACGACGCCGACGCGGCGCGACCACGCGCGCGCCGCCGGGCTTCGATGTTGTCGGACTCGGCTGCACGGCTCACATCGTGCCATGACACGCCGGTCCTCCCGGCACGCGACGGGCCGGGACCTACCGTCCCTCCATCATTTCCGGCGCGCCGCGTGTGCCCCCTCCATCATTTCCGGCACGCCGCGTGTGCCCCCTCCATCATTTCCGGCACGCCGCGTGTGCCCCCTCCATCATTTCCGGCACGCTTTTGGCCGGAATCCACTTACCAGAGGCATTCCGAGGATCCCCATACCGAGGAACCCGTAGGGGGCCGAGGCGGGTAGGTCCAGGAAGGCCGCGTGCGCGAGGGTGGAGCCGAGCCAGGTCCACAGGAAGACGGCGGTCGGGATTGCGGCGGTGCCGGTGGTCACGGGGGAACGGCGGGCGAGCAGTTCGAGCAGGGCGGCCATGAGCGCGGCGAGCACGAGCCAGCCGAGGTAGTTGGTCCACGGAATCTCCGGCAGGCCCGGCAGTCCCGGCGCGGTCGCGCACCAGGTCCACCGGCCGTCGGCGACCATTTGCGGATCCAGGAACAGATCCCAGCCGACCGCGCCGACGGCCGTCATCGGAATGCGCAGGCGGGCACGGGAATACAGCCGACCGGCCACCACCCACACCGGATACAGCCCGCCGGTCCAGGCCAGCGGCACCACCAGCGGGACCCCGGCCACCGCCGGACCCAGCCTTCCGGAGGCGTAGGCGTAGCAGCCGAACGGGAATCCGGAAGCGGTGCCGAGGATCTCGGCGGCGAGCCCGAGCCCCGAGACGATCAGGAGCAATCCGGCGGCGAAGCGGAGGCCCCGGGTAGTCGCGGCGTGCGCGAGAGCCGTTGCCGCCGACAGCAACACGACCACGACCGTGACCCGGTCCCGCCCGGCCCCCTCGGTGAGCGGGTAGGCGATCTGCGCGAGCACCAGCGCGGCGGCCGTGAGCGCGGGCAGCCGCCGGGCGGTCATCGCCGTCCGAGCCGGGGCAGCCGAGGCCGCCGCAGATCACGCAGCACCAGGTGGGCGGCACTGCGGCCGCTGGCCCCCGAGACACCGCCGCCGGGGTGGGTGGAGGCGCCGGTCAGATACACGCCGGGCGCGCCCGGCACGCGCTGCCCGGACAGCTCCGGCACCGGCCGCCACAGGAACATCTGGTCGAGCGACATCTCCACATGCATCACATTGCCGCCGATCAACCCCATCTCCCGCTCCAGATCCGCCGGTGTCTGCACGAACCGCCGCAGGACCGAATCGGCGAAACCCGGTGCGAGGGAATCGACCTCGGCGATGATGCGGTCCCCCTCCCGCTCCGCGTGCGCACTCCAGTCGGAGCCGTCGCCGAGCCGATACGGGTGCCACTGCGACCACAGCGACAGCTGGTGCTGGCCCGCGGGTGCGATCGACGGATCCAGGGCGCTGAAGCTCATCGCGAGCACCACCGGCCGCGGCGGCAGCTCCCCGGCGAGCGCCGCGCCGTGCGCGAGGCGCAGCTGCCGCCGATCGCCGACCAGCAGTTGCAGCCCGTGCGCCGATTCCTCGGTGGCCGCGCCCGGATAGCGGGGCAGCGCGTCGGTCGCCGCCCGCACCACCATGCCGATGCCGGGCCCGATCCGGATGCGCCGCCGCCAGTCGTCCAGGGTGGCCGGATCGAAGCCGCCGCGCCGCAGCAATTCCAGGGTGGTCACGATGTGCGTGCCCGCGATCACGGTGCGCGCCCGCAGGTTTCGCCCCGATGCCGTGCGCACCTGCCACTCGTCGCCGGTGCGTCGCAGCTCGGTGACCGCATCGCCCGCCGAGACCGTGCCGCCGTCGGCGCGCAGCCGGGCGACCAGGGCCGCGGTGAGCGCCCCGCTGCCGCCGACCGCGCGCCCCGGCGGCAGCGTGTGCATGAGCGCGGCGAAGCCCACCATCGGGGCCGTGCCCGGCTCCGACATCGGCGGCCCGGACTGCGCACCGAACCAGGCCAGCGCGGCCTTGAGCCGCTCGTCGTCGAAGAGGCTGTCCAGCAGGGCATCTCCGGACTGCAGGAACTCCCGCGACAGGGCGGCGCCGCCGTCGCGGCTGTCCAGCCCCCAGAACGAACGCAGCAGCCGGCCGGGGCCGGGCGGTCCGGAGAATGCCCGCAGCACCCGCTGCGTGCGCGGGCCCCACACCCGCACGAAGCGCCGGTAGGCGTCGGCATCGCGGGTGCCGCACGCGGCCTGGATCGCGCGGCAGGTGCTGTCGAGATCGCGGTGGAACACGATCGGCGCGTGCCCGGTTCCCGCCGGTGCGGGCGCGAATCCCCAAGGGTCGCAATCGATATAGCGCAGCCCGAACCGTGCCAGTTCCAGTTCCTCGATGATTCCGGTGTGCCGGATCATGATGTGCGCCGAGGAGCCGCGATCGACCAGATGCCCGGGGAACCGCTCCACGGTCGACACCGCCCCGCCGAGCACCTCGTCCCGCTCGAGGACCTCCACCGCATGCCCCGCACGCGCCAGATAACAGGCGGCGACCAGCGCATTGTGCCCCGACCCGACAACCACGACCGGCCGCGCCGGTCCACTCACGCCGCCGCCTCGCTCACGGCGCTTCCAGCGGCAGGCGGCGGCCCAGCACCGCGAATCGGCGGGTGTCGCCGGAGAAGACGAAATGGCGGACCACGTCGGTGAATCCCTGGCGCCGGTACAGCCGCCAGGCGCGGTTGTCCTCGCGATCGACCTCCGGTGTGGACAGCAGCGCCGCGGTCTCCGGCCGGTCGCGCAGCAGCCGGACCAGCAGCGTCTCGCCGATCCCGCGGCCCTGCGCCGCGGGATGCACGTGCAGCTCGGTGAGTTCGAAGTAGTTCGACAGCAGTTCGCGCGCGGCGTGCTCGGGCCAGCCGGAGCGGCGCATCCCGTTGTGGACCTGCTGGTGCCACCACTGATGCGGGGCGCCGTGGTAGCCGTAGGCGATCGCCACGATGGGCGCGGTGCGCAGATCGAATTCCCCGGTGTCATCGGGGATTACCGCCGCCACCGCCTGCCAGCCCGGGCGCGTGGTGTGCTCGGTCCACATCGGCGCGCGGTGATGTTCGGTGCCGCGCGGATAGTCCATCGCCGCGACGTACACCGCGAGCGCGTCGTGCAACCGGGCGCGCAGCGCGGCGACCGACAGGTCGACGACGACGGGGGCGGGGGTGGGGTGCGGTCTGAGGGCGGTCATATCAGGACGGCGTGGCTCTCGTTCGACGCGGTGGCCGCGCTCGGACGCGGGGACGAGCGCGGGAGCGGAAGTTTGTCGGTGGTCGTCTCTATATTCACACTCAATTGAAACGTTCGAATACCTGTTCGGTCCGTCCGGTCGGCGATGTACTCGGCGGGCCCGGGTGTGCGAAGGGGTTGGAGGTGCCGCAATGGCTGGTCGGATCGGGCATCCGGGTCGCTCCGGGCGGGCGGGTGGTCTGCTGGACCGCGCCGACGGACTGCTGCTGCAGTCTTCCGGCGAGGGCGATTCGCGCGAGCGATTCCGGACCGCCTACCTGGCGGCGCTGCGGGGTGCGGGAGCGGTGCTCGCGCTCACCGGCGCGGACCGCGCGCCGCGGGCGCGCTCGCGCAACGCCTGGGTGCTGATGGAGCAGGCCGCGCCCGAGTTCGTGATGTGGGCCGACTACTTCAGTTCCTTCTCCGAGACCCGCGCGGCCATCGAGGCGGGCCTGGATCGGCCGGTCGACGCGCGACAGGCCGATGAGTTCGCTTCTCGGGTAGGAGCATTCCTGCACGATGTGGAAGACTTGATCTGTACGACGGCTCGATTGCGGCCGATCGAGGGTCGGCTTGCCGACGGCACGGCCTGAACATCGGCGAGTAGGTGGTAGCGCACTGATCGAACTCGTATCATTGGTGGCAGGTAGCCGCCAAGGTCGGCTACTTGTCGTCTACCCGGAGGCGACCACCACGACAAGTGCCGGGGGAGGTACCGTGCCACTCTCCGAGCACGAGCAGCGCATGCTCGAACAAATCGAGAGCGCGCTCTATGCTGAGGACCCCAAGTTCGCCTCGACCGTCCGTGGCGGACGCCTACGTTCGATCACCGGTAGACGCAGACTTCAGGCGGCGGCGCTGTTCGTCCTCGGCCTGGTTCTCCTCGTCGCGGGCATCGCCCTGCCCGTGAAGCCGGGCGGTTTCCCCATTATCAGCCTGTTCGGGTTCATCGTGATGTTCGGCGCGGGAGTGCTGCTGCTGATGGGTGGCTCGGGTCTGCCGGGCACCGGTCGCAAGGGCGAGGACGCGCAATCGGGCACCGGCGGTGCCCCGAGCGCTGGCGGTCCGAAGAGCAAACCGCGCAAGTCCGGCGGCGGATTCGCCGCCCGCATGGAGGACCGGTTCAGACGCCGGTTCGAAGAGGGTCACTAGCGCCCATCGATCAACCGCGACACGCCGTGCATAGCACGGCGTGTCGTTTTGTTGTGCGGATCTCTTCCAGATCACCCCACATCCCCCCACGGGATCTCCCCACTCTCACCCACACCGGCTGTCGAGCCCGTCCGATCTGCGAGTTTGCTGACGGTTGTCGGGTCGTCCGACGAATTCGCGGGATGCGTCGGGGGAGCTTGGTGAAATCTCCCCACCAGGGCGATAGCTGACGCGACCTGGGAAATCCGCCACGCGAGGACCGGGATCGCCACGGCTTTCGATTGAAAGTGGGGGAAAGTGGGGTAATGTGGGACGCGCACTGATGGAGGCCGATCAGACGAGGTGATCCAGCAGGAGGTGTCGAGACGGTGTTTCTCGGTACCTACACGCCTCGACTGGACGACAAGGGGCGACTGACGTTGCCGGCGAAGTTTCGGGACGAACTGGCGGGAGGGTTGATGGTCACGAAGGGTCAGGACCACAGCCTTGCCGTGTATCCGAAGGAGGAGTTCACCGCGCTCGCGCGCCGCGCCTCCGCGGCATCCCGAAGCAACCCGCAGGCACGGGCATTCGTCCGGGCCCTGGCGGCCTCCACCGATGAGCAACGTCCGGACGGACAGGGCCGGATCACGCTGTCGGTCGAGCACCGCCGCTACGCGAACCTGACGAAGGATTGCGTGGTGATCGGCTCGGTCGACTTCCTCGAGATATGGGACAAGCAGGCGTGGGAGTCCTACCTCGCCGAAAACGAGGAGGATTACTCGCTGGCCAGAGACGAGTCGCTGGGCGGGATCTTCTAGCCCCGAGCGAGGCGAATGCCCCGCGGCCTCTGACCGACCCGGACCCTGACGTACTTCCCCAACGCCAGGTGCCGAACGTCGGTCAGAGACCACGGGGCATTCACCACCATCGACGTGTGAGTCCAATCGCAGGCGGATCCGGGAGGTCGAGGTGAATCATGAAAACCGGCCTCCCCGCCATGTTCCGGTCCTGCTGCGGCGGGCCGACGAAATCCTCGGTCCCGCACTGGCTTCCGGTGGCGTCCTGGTCGATGCGACGCTCGGTCTGGGCGGCCATGCCGAGCACTTCCTGCGCACCTACCCGGCGATCCGGCTGATCGGGCTGGACCGCGACACCGCCGCGCTGCAGCTGGCGGGCGAGCGGCTGCGGCCGTTCGAGGACCGGATCACGCTGGTGCACACCCGCTACGACGGCCTCGCCGACGCGCTGCGCGAGGCCGGGCTGCCGGCCACCGGTTCCGTGCGGGCGATCCTGATGGATCTGGGCGTGTCGTCGATGCAGCTGGACGAGGCCGAGCGCGGTTTCGCCTACTCCGTGGATGCCCCCCTGGACATGCGGATGGATCCCACCGCCGAGCTGACCGCGGCCGACGTGCTCAACACCTACGGTCACGGCGAGCTGGCCCGGGTGCTGAAAACCTATGGCGAGGAACGTTTCGCGGGCCGGATCGCGAGCGAGGTCGTCAAGCGGCGGCAACAGCGGCCGTTCAGGACGAGCGCGCAGCTGGTGGAGCTGCTCTACGACGCGATCCCGGCCGCCACCCGGCGCACCGGCGGCCATCCCGCCAAGCGCACCTTCCAGGCGCTGCGCGTGGAGGTCAATCGCGAGCTGGAGTCGCTCGAGGCCGCGCTGCCCGCGGCGCTGGACGCGCTCGAGGTGGGCGGCCGCCTCGTCGTCATGTCCTATCAATCGCTGGAGGACAGGGTCGTCAAGCAGCTGTTCGCGCAGCGGTCGGCGTCGCGCACGCCGATCGGCCTACCGGTCGAATTGCCCGGTATGGGACCGGAGTTCACGGTGCTGACCCGGGGGGCGGAGAAGGCATCGGAACAGGAGATCGAGGACAACCCGCGTGCCGCCCCGGTGCGGATGCGGGCCGTGGAACGGATTCAGGAGGCCGGATGAGTGCGGTGCGGACGGTAGTCCCGGAGTCGATGACCTGCGCAACCGCGCAGGGCCCCGGGAATGCCGCCGCACCCTTCCGGTTCATCGCAGTAGGGGAGGCAGAAAGATGAGCGTGCGCACACGGGTGGACGCACCGCGGCGCGCGGTGCGGGAATCCGCACGGCGGGGCCGGGACCCGGAGCGCGCGGCGACCGTCACGCCGCGGCGGGACGAGAAGGCCGCGCCGCGGCGGGTGAAGCAGGCCGAGCGGGTGAAATCCGGTGCGGCCCAACGGGCTTACGCGCGCCGCCGCAATCGCGTCGAGGGCGGTGGCGCGCTGCCTCCGCTGCCGGGCCGCGCCGCCTCGGCGATGGCCGGGCGGATTCCGTTCGTGACCGGCATCATCGCGCTGCTCGCGTGCGGGCTGATGTTCACCCTGCTGCTCACCACCCGGGCCGCCGAGGACAGCTATCAACTCGGCGACGCGCGGCGGATCAACCGCCAGCTCGGCGACGAGCGGGCGGCGCTGCAGCGCGAGGTCGAGTTCGCCGATTCGGCGCCCGACCTGGCCAACCGCGCCCGCGAGCTGGGCATGGTCCCGGCCCGGGATCCCTCCCGCCTGCTCATCGCCCCCGACGGCACGGTGACCGTGATCGGCAAGGAGACGCCCGAACAGGGCGCCCCCGCGCCCCCGCTGAACACCACCCCGCCGCCCCCGGCCGCAACCCCGAAACGCATCCCCACCCAGGGCGAGCGGCTCGTCCCGGTCACCGGTACCCCGTCCCCAGCCCAGCAGGGCCCCAACCGCCCCGCGGCCACGAACGCCGCCGCGGGCGCGAATCAGGCGCCCGGCGCCCACCCGACGCCGCTCGATGGTCCGGGCCCGGGCGTCCAGCCGCCGCGGCCCGTGGAGGGTGAGGTGGGACGATGAGTTCGGGACGGGGACGGTCGAATTCCTCGCGGCGGGCTCCGGCGCGGCCGCGCACCCGAGCCAGACCCGGGACCGCGGCCGACGGCGCGCTACGGCTGCGGTTCGGGGTGGGCCGGATCCTGATGCTGGTGGCGCTGTTCGTGGTCGCGGCCCAATTGCTCTGGGTACAAACGATTTCCGCGCCGACGCTGTCGGCGGAGGCGGCGAATCAGCGCACCGTGCACGTCGCCGACGACGCGATGCGCGGGCCGATCACCGATCGCAACGGCAAGTCGCTGGCGTTCACCGTCGCCACCAAGGCGCTCACCTTCCAGCCGGTCGAGGTCCGTAAACAACTGGCCGAGGCGCGTGCCAAGTCCGCGAAGGCCCCCGATCCCGATCAGCGGTTGCAGGCGATCGCGAAGATGATCCACGACAAGCTCGGCAAGGACGCGCCGAAGGAGTCGGACCTGCTGGGCATGATGCGCAGCGAGGAGACGTTCACCTATCTGGCCCGCAACGTCGACGCCCGCATCGCCTCCGAGATCAAGGAGAAGTTTCCCGAGGTCGGCACGGACCGCCAGCCCAGCCGCATCTACCCGGGTGGATCGCTGGCCGCCAACGTGATCGGCGCGACCGGCTGGGACGGCCACGGCGCGATCGGCCTGGAATCGTCGATGGATTCGGAACTGGCGGGCACCGACGGCTCGCACACCTACGACCAGGGCTCCGACGGTGCGGTGATCCCGGGCAGCGAGCGCGACCGCCAGCCCGCCGTGAACGGCTCCGCGGTGGAGCTCACCCTGGATTCGGATCTGCAGTACTACGTGCAGCAGCAGGTGCAGCAGGCCAAGCAGCTGTCGGGCGCGCAGGACGCCTCGGCGGTGGTGCTGGACGCGCACACCGGTCAGGTGCTGGCCATGGCGAACGACAACACCTTCAATCCGCAGCTGGGGCCGAAGAACTGGAACGCCCCCAATATGGGCAATCCGTCCGTGACCGACGCGTTCGAGCCGGGATCGGTGAACAAGATCGTCACCGCGGCCTCGGCCATCGAGTACGGGCTGACCACGCCGGACGAGGTGCACCAGGTGCCGGGCGCCATCAGCATGGGCGGGGTCACCGTGAACGACGCCTGGCCGCACGGCGTCACCCCGTTCACCACCACCGGAGTCTTCGGCAAATCGTCCAATGTCGGCACCCTGATGCTGTCCCAGCGCGTCGGCGAGGACCGCTACGCCGAGATGCTGAAGCGGTTCGGGCTCGGCCAGCGCACCGGCGTCGGCCTGCCGGGCGAGAGCGGCGGCGTGGTGCCCTCGCGCGATCAGTGGTCGGGCTCGACGTTCGCGAATCTTCCCATCGGCCAGGGGCTTTCGATGACCCTGCTGCAGATGACGGGCATGTATCAGGCCATCGCCAACGACGGCGTGCGGATCCCGCCGCGCATCGTGAAGGCCGAGATCGGCCCGGACGGCAACCGCACCGAGGAGGAGCAGCCCGACGGGGTGCGGGTGGTGAGCCCGCAGACCGCGCGGACCCTGCGCACCATGTTCCAGTCGGTGGTGCAGCACGACCCGACGGGTGTGCAGCAGGGCACCGGGCCGTCGGGCGGCATCGAGGGCTACCAGATCGCGGGCAAGACCGGCACCGCGCAGCAGATCGACCAGGCCTGCCGCTGCTATTCCACCGATCGCTACTGGATCACCTTCGCCGGGATCGCCCCCGCCGACAATCCGCGCTACGTTGTCGGCATCATGCTGAACGCGCCGACCCGCAGCGCCGACGGCAGCGGCGGGCAGTCCGCGGCGCCGCTGTTCCACAGCATTGCCTCCTGGGCCCTGCAGCGCGACCGCATTCCACCCTCCCCGCCGGCGAAACCCCTTGTCCTGCAGGCGATGTAACGGGTTCGAGCGAGGTCGTGCGGGCGGCAGGCCGGGCCGGGCGGCGCTCAACCTGTATGCCAGCAACGCGAGAAGGCGGGCTGACGGTAACCTGACACGTCGATCCGTGTCCGTCACCGTGCGACGGCAGAACAGAACCGCATATACCGAGAGGAGCTTCGTGCCCGTGCAGCCCAGCCCGCAGGTGCTGCGCCCGGCGGCGCCGCCGTCGACCGCGCTGCGAACGGTCGTCGAGCTCGCGGGCGCGCCCCCGCGCCGCGACCACCTCCACGATGTCGTGGTCACCGGGATAGAACAGCGGTCGAACGCAGTGCAACCCGGCGATCAGTTCTCCG
>NZ_JARWQD010000091.1 GCF_029869545.1 Nocardia wallacei
GGTGGGGGGTGGGGCGCGCGCCCGCCCGCCTTCTTCGCCCGCCCCCCGCGCGGGGGCGGCGGCCCACACCCACGACGAGGTGTGGACATGACCGCAGCTTGGCCCGGTTCGTTCGGTTCGTTCGACTCCGCCGACATCAACTCCATCTTCAACCGCTTCTTCGGATCGTCGGGCCTGGCCTCGCAGCCGCCGGTGCAGCGAATCGATCTGGGGCGCCTGCTCAGCGACAATGCCAAATCGCTGGTCGCGAAGGCCCGCGACGCCGCGCAGGACTGGGGCAACGCCGAGATCACCCCCGAACATCTGCTGTACGCGGCCACCCAGGTGGAACCGTCGCGCAGCGTCATCGCCCAGCTCGATCTCGACCCCGACCAGGTCGGCGCGCAGATGCGCAGCACGGCCGGGAGCGGGCAGGCGACGGCGACCACGACCGGCGGCGGTGTCGTCCTGAGCCCCGCGGCGAAGCTGGCGCTGCGCAATGCCCAGCGCAGCGCGGCCGAGGCCGGGTCCAGCTATATCGGGCCCGAGCACATCCTGCTGGGCATCGCCTCGAACAGTGACAGCCCCGCCGCGCAGGCGCTGTCCGGGGCGAAGCTGCCGCAGGTCGAGGGGCAGAAACAACCCAGCGACACCCCGACGCTGGACGAGTACGGCCGCGATCTCACCGCGGAGGCCCGCGCGGGCAAGGTCGACCCGGTGGTGGGCCGCGCCGAGGAGATCGAGCAGACCGTGGAGATCCTCTCGCGGCGCCGCAAGAACAATCCGGTGCTCATCGGCGACCCGGGCGTCGGCAAGACCGCGATCGTGGAGGGCCTGGCGCAGCGGATCGTGAACGGCGACGTGCCCACCACCCTCGCCGATCGCCGCGTCATCGCGCTGGATGTGGGCTCGCTGGTGGCGGGCAGCAAGTACCGCGGCGAATTCGAGGAGCGGCTGACCAAGATCCTCGACGAGGTCCGCGAGCACTCCGACGAGCTGATCCTGTTCATCGACGAACTGCACACCATCGTGGGCGCCGGTTCCGGCGGCGAGGGCTCGATGGACGCGGGCAACCTGCTCAAGCCGGCGCTGGCCCGCGGCGAGCTGCACGCCATCGGCGCCACCACGATCGACGAATACCGCAAGCACATCGAGAAGGACGCCGCGCTGGAGCGCCGATTCCAGCCGGTCATGGTGTCGGAGCCGTCCGTCGCCGACACCATCGAGATCCTGCGCGGGCTCGCCGACGTCTACGAGGAGCACCATCAGGTCCGCTACGACGACGAGTCGCTGGTCGCCGCGGCCGAGCTGTCCGACCGCTACATCACCGACCGGTTCATGCCCGACAAGGCCATCGACCTGGTCGATCAGGCCGGGGCCCGGGTCCGGCTGCGCACCCGCATGCCCGGGCCGGACCTGCGCGACGCCGAGGAGGAGCTGGCGCGGCTGAAGCGGGAGAAGGATGCCGCGGTCGCGGCCGAGGACTACGCCCGCGCCGACTCGCTCAAGGAGCAGATCGCCGCCGCCGAGGAACGGGTCGGACATATCGAGGACGACGAGGACGATCTGCCGCACGTGACCCTCGACGATGTCGCCGAGGTGGTGTCGAAGCAGACCGGCATCCCGGTCTCCGAACTCACCGTCGAGGAGCGCGAGCGGCTGCTGCAGCTGGAGGACGTGCTGCACCAGCGGGTGATCGGGCAGGAGGAGGCGATCGTCGCCGTCGCCGAGGCGGTGCGCCGGGCCCGCGCCGGGATGAAGGATCCGAACCGGCCGATCGGCTCGTTCCTGTTCCTCGGGCCCACCGGCGTCGGCAAGACCGAGCTGGCAAAGGCGTTGGCGGAGGCGGTGTTCGGCGATGAGGACCGGATGATCCGGTTCGATATGAGCGAGTTCCAGGAGAAGCACACGGTCTCGCGCCTGGTCGGCGCCCCGCCCGGATACGTCGGCTACGACGACGCCGCCCAGCTCACCGACAAGGTGCGGCGCCAGCCGTATTCGGTGATCCTGTTCGATGAGGTGGAGAAGGCGCATCCCGATGTGTTCAACGTGCTGCTGCAGCTGCTCGACGACGGCCGGGTCACCGACTCCAAGGGCCGCACCGTCGATTTCAAGAACACCATCGTGATCATGACCAGCAATATCGGCTCCGACCTGATCCTGAAAGCGCCTGCGGGCGACGTGGATTCGATCGAGCCGAAGCTGATGGAGCGACTGCAGCAGCACTTCCGCCCGGAGTTCCTCAACCGCATCGACGAGACCATCATCTTCCACCGCCTGGACCGGGATCAGTTGCGGCACATCGTCGATCTGGTCCTCGACGGCCCGCGCCGCCGCCTGCGCGCCCAGGATATGGAGCTGGATATCTCCGACGCGGCACGAGATTGGCTGGCCGACAACGGCTATCAGCCCGAGTTCGGCGCCCGGCCGCTCAAGCGCACGGTCCAGAAGGAACTCGAGAACCGCGTCTCCAAGCTGGTCCTCGGCGGCGGCCTGAACCCCGGCGACACCGTCCGCGTAGACGCCGACGACGCGGGCCTACTGGTCAGCGCCATCGCCGCCAAGGACGGCAAGGAACAATCCATCGCCGCAGTCTCCTCCAACGGCAAAAAGCCCAAGCCCGAAAAGAAGTCCCCCAAGAAGGCCGGAAAGAAGGCCACCACACCCAGCTGATCCCGGCATGGCTTCCTTTCCCGGCATGCTTTTCGCCGGGAATAGGAGATCGGCGCACGCCGGGAATGGAAGACTGGCGTGCGCCACTCACTTCCCCGGCACGCCCTACCTTCCCCGGCACGCCCTACTCATTTCCCGGCATGCCCCACTCATTCCCCCGCATGCCCCACTCATTCCCCGGCATGCTTTTCGCCGGGGGCGTCCAGCCAGCGGGACGTACCCGGCGGCAGCATCGGTTCCACGGCATCCTCTGTGGTGCGGCACTTCCGGTGGGCCGTGCGTAGGCCGACGCCGGACTCGGCGTGGAGTAGAAGAGTTTTCCCAGGTTAGGAGAGTTTCGCCATGGAGCGTTTTGCCGATCGACGCGTTCTGATCACCGGTGCCGGATCGGGGATCGGCCGGGCCACGGTGCATCGCATCCTGGCCGAGGGCGGCACCGTCGTCGGCGCCGATATCAGCGACGCCGGGCTGGCCGAGACGGCGAAGCAGGCCGCCGAGCGCGGCACCGCCGACCGGCTCACCACGCTGCGCATCGACATCGCCGACGAGGCGTCCGTGCGGGCCGGGGTCGCCAAGGCGGTCGAGACCCTGGGCGGCCTGGACGCGCTGGTGAACGCCGCCGGAATCCTGCGCTCGGCCCATACCCACGAGATGCCGCTCGCCGACTGGAACCGGATCATCACCACCAATCTCACCGGCACCTTCCTGATGATTCGCGAATCGCTGCCCGCGCTGCTCGAATCGGGCCGCGGGGTGATCGTGAATTTCGCCTCGACGTCGACGTTCTTCGCCCACCCGTACATGTCGGCCTACGCCGCCTCCAAGGGCGGCATCATGTCGATGACCCATGCGCTGGCGTCCGAATACGCCAAGCAGGGATTGCGCGCGGTCGCCGTGGCGCCCGGTTCGATCTCCAGCGATATGACCGACGGCCGCGGCCCGGGCATCCCCGACGACGCCGATATGAGCCTGTTCATGAAGCTGATGCCCGCCCTCGGCCAGGGCTTCGCCTCGCCCGACACCGTCGCCGGGGTGGTGGCGATGCTCGCCTCTGACGACGGCGCATTCATCACCGGCACCGAGGTGCGCATCGACGGCGGCACGCACATGTGACCCGGTCATCGCCCGAACCCGCACGCAAAACGAGAACCTGTTCTATTGTGGTCGCGGGGTGACGCTAGGAGGTGGCCGCGGATGGATCTGATTGCGCTGGAGGAGATTCGTGCGCTGAAGTATCGCTATCTGCGGTCGCTGGACCTCAAGGAGTGGGACGAGTTCGCCGAGACCCTGGCCGAGGATGCCACCGGAGACTACGGCTCCCCGTCGGGCGGGCGGCCGCTGCGGTTCACCAGCGGCGCCGCGATCGTGGACTTCATGCGGACGGCGCTGGGCGGCAACATCATCACCGTGCACGTGTGCACCCATCCGGTCATCGAGGTCGACGGCGAAACGGCCACCGGCAGTTGGTGTCTGGAGGATACGGTGATCGTGCCCGATCACGGCGTGCAGATCCGCGGCGCCGCCTACTACCGGGATCGCTATCGAAAAGTCCACGGCCAGTGGCGCATCGCCCACACCGGCTACGAGCGGATCTACGAGTCCGCGACCTCGCTGTCGGCCCTCCCCGATTTCCGGCTCACCGCCAACCGCTGGGCCGCGCCGTGAACGACGTGCCGCTACAGCCGGGCTCCGTAGCCTCGAAGTAGCGGCAGATAGACCGTATCGATGATGTCGACGAGAACCTCGTCGGGGGCGCTCGCGGTGCCACGGGTGGCGAATTCGTTGCGTAGCAGGTCGATCGGGGCCGCGGCGACTCGTGGATGGCGAGCCTCGGCCGGGACCTCGCCGCGGGCGATGGCGCGGTCCAGCACCGCGAGCCAGGGGCGGCCGCCCGTCTCGCCGGACTGCTCGCGCAGCTGGGCCAGCAGCTCCGGTTCGTCGGCCGCGTGGCCGAGCAGGCCACGCAGGACCTCGCCGAGCGGCGAGGCGAAATGCGCGTTGGCGCGGCGCAACAGTTCGAGGGCGTCCTCGCGCAGGGTCCCCGTTTCCGGCAGGCGCAGCTCCGCCGCGGCGAGCTGGCGGTACGCCGCGACGCCGAGGGCGGCGCGGTGGGGCCAGCGCCGGTAGATGGCGTTCTTGTTGGTGCCCGCGCGCCGGGCGACGGCGTCCATCGTCATGCCCGCGTAGCCCGATTCCAGAAGTTCGTCCACGGCGGCCCGCAGGATCGCCTGGTCCAAGGCCGCGCCGCGGCGCCGGGTCTGTCGCGATTGGTCCATAACGGTACTCAGCGTACCTTGCTGTGTCCTGATGGTGTGGGCTATGGTCTCGATTAGGGTACGAGTCGTACCGTAGTGAGGGGAGATCATGCGAGGAACTGGCGTCTGCTACGACACCGGCTTCGTCAACCGCGGCAACACCACGCACGAGCCGTTCGACCCCGAGTCGGTGCGGCGCGATATGCGCGCCATCCGCGACGACCTGCGATGCACCGCCGTGCGCATCAGCGGCGGCCGTGCCGAGCGGCTGAAACTCGCCGCGACGCTGGCGGCCGATGCCGGGCTCGAGGTGTGGTTGTGCCCGTTCGTCAACGACATCACCGAGGCGCAGCTGCTCGACCTGCTCGCCGACTGCGCGGATCACGCGGAACGGCTCCGGGAACGGGGCGCCGCGGTGGTGCTGGCCGTCGGCTCCGAGTTGAGCCTGTTCCTGCCCGGCTACCTGCCCGGGGCCACGTTCGAGGAGCGGGCCGCCGCCCTGGCCGACCCGGAGGGCAGGGCGATGCTGGCGGCGATTCCGGTGCGCCTCAACGTCTTTCTCGCCCGCGCGGTGGATGTCGTGCGAGAACGGTTCGGCGGCAAGGTGACCTATGCTTGCCTGCCCTTCGAAGGTGTCGACTGGACGCGGTTCGACATCCTCGCCACCGATGCCGGATACCGGCCGATCGAGATGGCCGACCTGTACCGCGACAGTATCCGGGCGTTCGTGGCGCAGGGCGCGGCGGCGGGAAAACCGGTGGCACTCACCGAGTTCGGGTGCAGCACCTATCGGGGAGCCCCCGATCGCGGGCCGCGCGGCGCCGATGTCGTCGAATGGGACCCGCGGACGGCGCGGCCGCTGCGGCTGGACGGCGACTACGAGCGTGACGAGCAGGGGCAGGCCGCTCACCTCACGGAACTGCTCGACATCATCGACTCCGAAGGGGTCGATATCGCGTTCTGGTACTGCTTCGCGCGCTACGACCTGCCGCAGCGTATCGGCCCGCGCGCGGATCTCGACCTCGCCAGCGCCGGACTGGTCCGGGTGATCGAGACCGAGTTCGGTGGCAATGTCTGGGAGCCGAAGCAATCCTTCGCCGCGCTCGCGGCTTACGGCCGTGTCGTCGCGTGATCAATTACCGTGCGCCGCTCGGTATTTCCGACGCAGCGCGGTCGGGGTGATGCGAAACCACCGGTGGCAGGCCCGGGTGAAGGTGGCCTGTTCGGAAAGACCCAGGAGTGAGGCGATCTGGCTCATGGGCAGGTCGGTGGTGGTGAGATAGCGCCGGGCCTCGGTGCGGCGCACATCATCCAGGATGGCCGCGAACGAGGTGTTCTCGGCCGCCAAGCGGCGCTGCAGAGTACGCGGATGAACGGTGAGAAGCCTTGCTACCGAACCTATTTCCGGCGCTGTGGTGCCGAGCAGCTGTCGCACCGCGGCGCGCACCTTCGGCTCGAAACTGGCTCCGGAATCGGCCGACTGCTCGGCAAGGAACGCCAGCGCCAATCGGCGCAGCGTCTCGTCGCTGCCCGCCACCGCCCGCGCGGTCAGGCTGCTGGGTACCCGCAATATCGCGGCGGGACGGTCGAATCGCACCGGGGCGCCGAAGAATTCCTCGTACACCGACAGCGCCGCCGGGGGTCGATACGGCAGTTCGACGCTGCGCAGCCCGTACGGCCCGTCCACCAATCGGCCCAGCGCCCGGTGCAGGAACCCCAGGCCGAGATCGGTGCCCTGGACCGTGATCGGCAGCCCGGGCTGCACGCCGTAGTGCAGCGCGGTCACGCCGCGATCGCCGTACGGATCGGGCTCCAGCGAGAGCCGCAGCGACCGGGCGTGCACGAACAGGTAGCGGGAGGTGCATTCCAGCGCGTCGGCCAGGGTGGGGGAGCTGCGAATGGCGAGCGCGAGCGGGCCGAGCATGCCCAGATCCTGACGGGTGGCGATGCGCAGGCCGAGATCCGGGCAGTGCAGGCGCTCGGCCGCGAGTTCCAGGACCATGGCCATCGCCTGGTCGGGCACCAGCAGATCGTCGGCGTCGAGCGCGGCGATCGGCAGTCCGGCCGCCGCGGCGAACTCCTCGGCATCGCCGCCCAACTCGGCCACCGTGGCGCGGAAGCCCCGCAGACCCGCGGACCGTATCACCGACATGTCGTCCAGAATCAAATAGTTGTCGTCTGAAGTCAAGAAGCCGCGTCCCTCGCCCAGCACACTGGTGGCATGGAACATCTCGATGTCGTCATCGTGGGTGCGGGCCTGTCCGGTATCGGCGCCGCCTACCGGCTGCAGACCGAGCACCCCGGCCGCAGCTACGCGATCCTCGAGGCGCGCGAGTCGATGGGCGGCACCTGGGACCTGTTCCGGTACCCGGGCGTGCGCTCGGACTCCGACATGTTCACCCTCGGCTATCCGTTCAAGCCGTGGCGCGACGCCAAGTCGATCGCCGACGGGCCGTCGATCCTGCGCTACATCCGTGAGACCGCGACCGAGAACGGAATCGACGAGCGAATCCGCTACGGCACCAAGGTGATTGCGGCGCAGTGGTCCAGCGAGGAGGCACGGTGGACGCTGACCCTCGAGCAGGGCGGAGAACGGCACAGCCTCACTTGCGCCTTCTTGTATTGCTGCGCAGGCTATTACAACTACGAGCAGGGCCACGCCCCCGAATTCCCCGGCGTGGAATCGTTCTCGGGCCGCATGGTACATCCGCAGTTCTGGCCCGAGGATCTGGACTACACGGGTAAGCGGGTGGTCGTGATCGGCAGTGGCGCGACGGCCGTCACGCTGGTCCCGGCCATGGCCGAGCAGGCCGAGATGATCACCATGCTGCAGCGCTCGCCGACCTGGATCTCACCGGTGCCCGGCCGCGACAAATACGCCGACCGGATTCGGGAGCTGCTGCCGCCGCGGCTGGCGCATCGGCTGATCCGCACCAAGAACATCCTGTTCAATGTGGGCTTCTATCAGTACTGTCGGCGACGCCCGCAGTCGGCGCGCAAGCTGCTGACCGACCTGTCCACGCGCATCCTGAAGGACCGGGAGCTGGTCGCCGAGCATTTCACGCCCACCTACAACCCGTGGGATCAGCGACTGTGTGCCGTGCCCGACGCCGACTTCTTCAAGGCGATGAAGAAGGGCAGGGCGCAGGTGGTCACCGACCACATCGAAACCTTTGTGCCCGAGGGGATTCGGCTGCGTTCCGGCCGCGTGCTCGAGGCGGATGTGGTGTTCTCGGCGACGGGACTGAAACTGCTGGCGTTCGGCGGGCTGGCGTTGACCGTCGACGGCGCGCCGGTGAACCTCGCCGACCAGTTCGTCTGGCAGGGGGCCATGCTCACCGGCGTGCCCAACTTCGCCGTGTGCATCGGCTATACCAACGCCTCCTGGACGCTGCGTGCCGATCTCACCTCGCGGCTGGTCTGTAAGGTGCTGGCGCACATGGACCGGCGCGGACATCGGGCCGTGGTGCCCGAGCCGCAGGGCCACCTCGACGAGACCCCGCTGCTGGACCTCGCCTCGGGCTACATTCAGCGCTCGATCGGGGACTTCCCCCGGCAGGGCCACCGGCATCCGTGGAAGGTCCGCCAGAACTACCTGCTCGACTCGGCCACGACCCTGCGAACCAGCCTGGACAAGACGCTGAAGCCGGTGCGCCGGGCACCGCAGCTGCAGCGCGTCTGAGGATTACACGACCAGGACACCGGCGCGGCTGGGCCGCAGAGTCTGGCCCTGCCGAGTGCCCTGCACCGCCTCGACGTACGCGGCGGCCACGTTGCGGACCGGGGTGCCGTCCGCGCCGTCGAGACCCATGGATTCCAGGGTTTCGGCGACCCAGCCGGGGCTGACGGTATTGAGGCGGATCCCGCGCGGCAGCTCGGTGGTGGCGGCGCCGACGAACGCCTCCAGCCCCGCGTTGACCAGCGCGCCGAAGGACATCCCCCGCTGCACCTGCTCGAAAACGCCCGAGGTGAGGGTGATCGAGCCGCCGTCGCGCAGGTGCCGGATGGCCGTGCGGGCCAGCTCGACCTGTCCGAACAACTTGCCCTGGATGCCGCGGTAGAAGTCGTCGTCCGAGTCCAGGGGCGTCAGCTTTCCGCTTGCGGCACAACAGATTACGGCGTCGATGTCGGGCACGGTGGCGAACAGCTCCGCGATCGAGGCCGGGTCGTCCATGTCCACCCGCACGGGCCCGCGCCGCGATGCGCGGATGACCTCGTGCCGGTTCTCCAATTGTGCGGTGACCTCCGATCCGATGGTCCCGGTGGCGCCGATGACGATGATCCGCATGGATCTCCTTGCTGGCGATGGGTGTTTGCAGTGGGGAGTAACAGCGGTGCGCCGGCGGGGTATTCCGGAAGCTGTTCCCCTGCAGCGAACAACGAACGCGCGGCCCGACCGTTCGTCCACCGGGCGTGCGCGGCATTCGCTGTACCGTCGGGGCATGGACCGTGCGGCTGTCGAGACGTGGGTGGACGGGTACGAGCGGGCCTGGCGGACGCAGGGGACCGAACAGCTCGCCGAGCTGTTCGCGCCCGACGCCGGGTACCTGGTGTCGCCGTGGGCGCGGCCGATCACCGATGCGGCCGCGCTCGCGGAATTCTGGGAGCGGGGCCGTGACGGGCCGGACGAGCCGTTCACGATGGAATATCACGTCGTCGCGGTGGACGGGGATACCGCGGTCGTGCGGGTGGAGGTCGAATATGCCCGCGACGAGCCACATCACTGGCGCGATCTGTGGGTGCTGCGGTTCGGAGCCGACGGGCGGTGCGTCTGGTTCGAGGAGTGGCCCTTCGCACCCGAGTGACAAGCTCGGAACGAGGTGTCTGATTTCCGCCGGTATCGGTTCTGTTGCTGCGGCAGATTGGGTGGTGCGACAGAACGAGACAGGCGAAAGGAACTTCGATGACCGTCTACACGACGATCGACAGCCCGCTCGGTGAGCTGCTGCTGACCGGAGAGCCGGTGAGCGACGGCGTGATGCTCACCGCCCTGTCCATCGAGGGTGGCAAAAGCGTTGCGGTCCAGAGCGATTGGGCCGCCGACCCGGCGGCCTTCGATGCGGTGGCGGCCCAGCTGCGGGAATACTTCGACGGCAAGCGCACCGGATTCGACCTCGAATTCGGCGGTGCGGGAAGCGATTTCCAGCGCCGGGTGTGGCAGGAGCTGGAGCAGATCCCGTACGGTGCCACCGTGACCTACGGGGAGATCGCCTCCCGGATCGGGGCGTCGCGGGCGGCGGTGCGCGCGGTCGGCGCGGCGATCGGGGCGAATCCGCTGCTGATCGTGCGGCCGTGCCATCGCGTGGTCGGCGCCGACGGGGCGCTCACCGGGTACGCCGGGGGTGTGGACCGCAAGCGGCGGCTGCTGGAGCTGGAGCGGACCCGGGTGGCGGCATGACGACGGCCTCCGGGCTGCGGACCGACCGCGTCGCCGGGCAGGACTGGACGGCGCTGGCCGCCGAACTCGACGAGCACGGCCACACGCTGACCGGTCCGCTGCTGACCGCCGACGGTCGAACAGCGCCCGCGTGCCCAATCCCGCGGCGCGGCAGTGACATTGCCGCAGGGGCACGGGCTGATATTCACGACCCGGGAACGTCCGGTGCGAAGTTCCCGAGGCTGGTCGGCGGCGCCGATGCGGCACGGTGTGAGCGTCGTCCGGTCGGGGCAGCGGCGCACGCTCGGCCTGGTGTTCCACGACGCCTGAGCCCCTCCGGGCCGATCGCAGGACGGACCCACATGACCTACACACTTGTCGGCGGGGACGGAAAGCCTTACCGCAGTGTGATTCCCGGCACCCTGGGCGGACATCGGCGCCTGCGAATCTACGGCCGCCTGGACTGTCCGGCCGCATTGCGGGCACTGCCCCGCGGGCGCTATGCCGCCCACCGGGTCTTCTTCGCCGACGAACAGACCGCGATCTGCGCGGGCTACCGCCCATGCGCCGCCTGTCTGCGGGACAGATACCTCGCGTGGAAGCGGGATCGCTCGGCATCGCCGCGCTGAATCCGCCTCGCGTGACACCTCGTCTCGCCACTATTCGCTGATGCCGTGACCAGCCTCTTTCAATGCCGCCGCGGCCTCGTCACGCCGCTGCTCGGGCACGAGCACCAGGTCGGCGTGGTAGGTCGAGGCCACGAAGACCGGCACCCCCGCCTCGGCGAGCGGGGTGACCAGCGCGGCCAGCATGCCCGGGGTGTCGAGGCCGTGCGCGGAGGCGCCCGCGTAGAAGCCGATCCACACCTCGCCCTGCTCCCAGGGCGGCGCCTCCCGGACCATGGTCAACCCCTCCGGGGCCCGCACCAGCGCGATCCACTCGTCGTCCTCGGGGAAGGTCGCGTTCGGTAGATGCTCCACCGCGAACCGGGACGGGACGATGCGCAGACGCTGGCCAGTGGTCATGGCGCCATGATATTCAGCGGGTGCGACACGGTCCGGTACGGCGGGCGGCGTCCCCCAGCGTGCGATCGAGCAGGTGGTCGACGAAGATCTCCGGATCGATCGACAGGTCGGACACCAGCCCCTGCGTGAGGCCGGTGATGCTCACCGCGATGAGTTCGGCGTCGCGATCCACCACCTCGGCGGAGACCCCGGCCGTGCGGAGCTGTTCGGCGATCACGCCGACCAAAAGGTTTGGTGGGCCTAGGATTTGGTCGTCGGAGATCTCCGAACCCGTGAGCGAGGCGGCGTGGAACGCGGCAAGGACGATCGCGTTCTCCCGCCGACCCCTGTCCAGTGGCAGCAGCCCCAGCAGGATCGTGCGGAGCGTCTCGCGCGGCCCCGCATCGGCACCCAGCGTGTCGACCCGCCGCATGAATTGCGTTGCGGCATCATCGATCACGGCGCGAAAGGTAGCCCGGATCAGCTCCTTCTTGTTGCCGAAATAGTACTGCACCAACCGCACGGAGATCCCGGCCTCGGCCGCGACCGACTGAAAAGTGGCCGCCTCCAGCCCACCCCGCGCGATGACGCGCCGCATCGCGCCGGTGATCTCCCGGCGTCGCTGCTCATGATCGACCAACCGCGGCACCGCAACCTCCTGTTCCGTACGACCGAATTTTGATGATACGCCCATACCATCTATGTGGTACGTTGATACCATCAAAACGATTTCGGGAGGGATCATGGCGAAGAAGATCGGCCGGTTCGAGAACGACGCGGCGCAGGAGCGGTATCTCCGCGCGTATGAGGAGCTGGAGCGGTTGTGGCCGGTCCCGTCGACCGAGTTGACCGTGCGCACGTCGTTCGGTCCCACTCATGTGCGGCGCTGCGGTGCGGGGGAGGGGGCGCCGATCGTGCTTCTTCCGGGCCTGGAAGGGACGGGGCTGAGCTGGCATCCGGTGATCGAGGAACTCTCGCGTGAGCGGGTGGTGTATGCGCCGGATGTCGTCGGGACGCCCGGCAAGAGCGTGCAGACGGCGCCTATCGCCACCGGTGCCGAGTTCGCGAGGTGGCTGCGGGAATTGCTGTCCGGGCTCGATATCGGCAGTGCGCATTTGGTCGGGATGTCGCAGGGCGGCTGGTATGTCGCGCTCGCGGGAATTCACCGAATTCCGCAGTTGGCGACCATGACACTCGTCGACCCGGCGGCCTGCCTGGCCAGGGTGCGCTGGTCGGTGCTGCTCCGGTTCGCGTGGGTGGGGCTGCGTCCGACCGATCGGAACTGGAAGAAGCTGGCGGAGTGGCTCACGCCCGGTGTGGTGATCTCGGACCGGGACCAGGCGCTGGCCCGGGCCGGAGTCGGGTACCGAATGCGCCTGCCATGGCCACGAGTCCTCAAAGACGAACAGCTGCAGTCGATTACCGTGCCCACATTGGCGCTGTTCGGCGCCGAGACGGTGCTGTACGACCCGGAACCGGTGGCGCAGCGGACATTACGGACGATTCCCATCTCCGAGGCCGAGATCTATCCCGGCGCGAGCCACGGGTTGCTGTTCGAGATCCCGGAGCAGGTGATCCCTCGAATCCTGCGCTTCATTCGCAAGCATGAGCCGGTGCCGATCGCCCGCACCGAAGACCGAAACCGTTGATCGACAACGTTATCGGCGCGACGAGCGGCGGGCGCGGGGGCGGCGCAGGACGGGCGCGGGATGGGGTGCGAAGCGGCGGTGCAGGTATTGCAGGGCGACCAGGAGGAGCACGGCGATTCCGGCCGCTGGATAGTCGCCGGTGATGACGCCGATCACCGCGAGGCCGCCGAAGATCGGTAGTTCCAGCACCGAGCACCAGCTCACGAGGCGTAGGCGGGTGGAGTGGGCGTCGAGCCAGGCCAGCCCGTCGTCGACGATGTCGGCGGCGGTGTCGAACTCCACCATGCCGTCGCCGACCTGCACGAATCGGTGTACGGCCTGGTCGCGGGTGATCCTGCCGAGCCACGCCTCGTCGATGAGCCGCTTGCCTTCCACGGCGACTTCCGTGATGACCGCTTGCATCTGCGGGTCCCTTCCGAGTCGGTCCCGGAGATTGTAGGCGGATCCGCCAGCAACCGTGCGGCTAACTTCCCAACACCGTTAGGGCACGGTCGATATCGGCCTCGGTGTTGTAGAGGTGGCAACTCAGCCGCAGGCGCCCGGCACGCACGGAGCCGACGACGGCGGCCTCGCTGAGCTGCTGCAACTTCTCCGGCGTGACCTCGATCGAGACGATCGCCGAGTTGCCCTGCGGCAGGCCCAGTCCGGTGCGCAACCTGTTGGCCAGCGCGAGATCGTGCCGGTGAATCGCGTCAATCCCTATGGACGACACCAGCTCCAGCGCGCACTGCTGGGCCGCCGTGGCCTCCCACACCGGGGAAAGATCGAATCGCCTGGCGTCGCTTGCCAATCGCAGTGAGGTGTCGTAGCAGGTCTCCCACGGGTCGAAACCGGCGTACCAGCCCGCCGCGAGCGGACGCAGCCGCGCCAGAGCCTCGTCCGTCCCGGCGAGGAATGCGGTGCCCTTCGGCCCGAGCAGCCACTTGTAGCCGACGCTCACCACCCAGTCGGCACCGAGGTCGTGCGAGGGATACCAGCCGACCGCCTGACTGAGATCGAAAAGCACTCGGGCGCCGTGGTTTCGGGCCGCCGCGACCACGGCGGCGGTATCGGCCACGCGGCCGTCCGCCGATTGCACCACCGACGTGGCGACCAGATCGTCGTCCGGGCGCACCGCCTCGGCGAGACCGGTCAGCGGCACCGTGCGCACCCGCAGGTCGCCGCGGGCCAGGAACGGCCAGAGCACGGAGGTGAAATCGCCCTCCGGCACCACCACGGACGCGCCCGCCGGTAGGGCGCCCGCCACCAGCGACACCAACTGCGACACTTGCGCGCCGACGGCGACCTGGCCGGGGGCGAAGCCGGTCAGCCTGCCGAACGACGCGCGGCACTCCTGCACCACCGCGTCGAGCGCCGGGGAGCTGAAAGTGCCGTTCATGCGCCGAGTTTCGGCATCCGTCATCGCCTTCGCGACGGAACTCGGCAGCAGGCCGTAATTGGCGGCGTTGAGGAAGGTGACCGTCGGCGCGAAGTCGTCGAGGACGGTGGCGGGCAGCAGATCCGCTGCCGAGCTGTGAGCGGTCATCGCCTCATGATGGGAAGCGCGCACTGGCCGGGCAAGATCCACTTACCTTCCTCTGGCCTGGAATGTCGCCGTATCGGCCGGTCCGGTCGGCGGTTCGGCGAACTGACTGGACCCCGCCGCCGCGACCACGGCGCCACCGTCGACGACCAGCCAGCGCCCGCACACGCAGCGCAGGTAGCGCACCGACCCGTGCGACGAGATCAGCGCGGGCGACGGCCAGGCACACGACGGGCAGGCGGTATTGCGGGCCGGGCCCCGGCGCCGCACGCCGCCGTCGGCGATGCCGTACCTGCTTCTCCGCTTGCTGCACTCACTCATGCTCTCAGCGTGGTGTAATAACCTAGTGCAGTTCAACCCTTACGGAGGCGCGGCGGCCGAACTCGCCTCCGTGCTGGTGAACGCCGCCGAGGACGCGGATCTCGTCCGCCTGCTCACCGAGTTCGGCTACCGCCCCGTCACCACGCTGAATGCCCGCCAGACCGCCGGTCTGCGGCGCTGGATCGCCCGTCTCGACGAGGTGTTCACCGATCCCACCGTCGACCGGCTCAACGCACTGCTCGCCGAAACCACCAGCCGCCCATACATATCCACGCACGACGGCCGCCCGCCGCACCTGCACTACGCGGGGGAGGGTGATCCGATGGACGAGCGCGTCAAGGCGTACACGGCCGCCGGTCTCGCCACCCTGTTCTGCGAGGACGCCGGTCGCATCGGGCGCTGCGCCCGGGAGGGGTGCCGCGTGGTCTTCATCGACACCTCCCGCAACGGCCGCCGTCGTTTCTGCTCGACGAAATGCTCGACGCGGGTCCACGTGGCCGAACACCGGCGGCGCAGCGCCTGACGGGGATGTGTTCCTGCCCACAGCCGGGTGCCCGCATGCGGATCGAAGGCTCGAAATGAGCGGCCCGACCTGGGGAACTCTTCCGAATGGCATCGATTTCGGACAAAGCGGACGGGCCGAATTCCACTTGCGGAGGAGTCACCTCCGGTCTGTATAGTTGGCCTCAGCAACTAGTTGTACGTGCTAACAATTGCGCTGCGGGGAAAAGGAATCTGATCATGGTCGTTGCTGCCCGTGATCGCGGTGCTACCACGGCCGAACTCGACGTCGCCGACCAGCTCGGCGCCCAGCTGGTCCGGCTCATGCGGGCGATCGGCAGAACTGAATCACAGCTGGCCAAGCACGGCCCGGACGGGCTGGAGCGGCTGGCCTACGCCGTGCTGTTCTGCCTGGTCCACGACGGCCCGCAGCGGACCGGGAAGCTCGCCGAGATGCTACACGCCGAGACCTCCACCATCAGCCGGCAGACGCGCAGCCTGGTGTCGCACGGGCTGGTGGAGCGGCGGGCCGATCCGGTCGACGGCCGGGCCTGCGTCCTGGTGCCCACCGCGGAGGGGGTGCGGGTGTTCGAGGAGAACCGCCGGATCCGCAACCGCTGGCTGGCCGAGCTGATCGCCGACTGGCCCGACCACGACCGCGCGGCGCTGACCGATCTGGTGGAACGCCTCGTCGCCGGTATCGAAAAGACCACTGTCCCAGCCGATTCGAATAGAGCTGATAAATGACGACTACGACCACCCGGGAACCGGCGGCGCAGCCGGACCTGGATGCGGGTGCCGGTCAGAGACTGTCGCACCGGCAGATCATGACCATCCTGTCCGGCCTGCTGCTCGGCATGTTCCTGGCCGCGCTGGACCAGAACATCGTGAGCGTGGCGATCGTGCGGATCGCCAACAGCTTGCACGGCTTCGATCAGCAGGCATGGGCCACGACGGCTTACCTGATCACCGCCACGATCAGCACCCCGCTGTACGGCAAGCTGGCCGACATCTACGGTCGTAAGCCGTTCTACCTCACCGCGATCGCGCTGTTCGTCATCGGCTCGGCGGCGTGTACCTTCGCGACCTCGATGTACATGCTCGCGGGCTTCCGCGCGTTCCAGGGGCTGGGCGCCGGTGGCCTGATGTCGTTGGCGTTCACCATCATCGGCGATATCGTGCCGCCGCGGGAGCGGGTGAAGTACCAGGGCTACTTCATGATGGTGTTCGGCACCTCGACCGTGCTCGGGCCGGTGCTGGGCGGCCTGTTCTCCGACTACGACACGCTGTGGGGCCTGGACGGCTGGCGCTGGGTGTTCCTGGTGAACGTGCCGATCGGCGTCATCGCCCTCGCCGTCGTCGCCAAGGTACTCAACGTTCCGCACCAGCGGCAGAAGCTGCGCGTCGACTGGTTCGGCGCGGTCGCGCTGGCGATCTGCGTGGTGCCGCTGCTGATCGTCGCGGAGCAGGGCCGGACCTGGGGGTGGGATTCGAGCAAGGCGCTGATCTGCTACGCGATCGGCGCGGTCGGCCTGGTGCTGTTCCTGTTCGTCGAGTACCTGATGAAGGACTCCGCGCTGATCCCGCTGCGGTTGTTCAAGAACTCCACCTTCACCGTGACCATCATCGGCGGCTTCATCGTCGGCGTCGCGATGTTCGGCGCGATCACCATGGTGCCGCTGTATTTCCAAGTGGTGCGCGGGTATTCGCCCACCGAGGCCGGGCTGCTGATGCTGCCGCTGGTGGCGGGCATCATGATCGGATCCCTGGTCGCGGGTCAGGTCACCAAGCGCACCGGCCACTACAAGATCCTGCCCGTGATCGGCACCTTCATCGTGACGATCGGCGCGCTGCTCTACGCGCAGGTGCATTTCGACAGCGTGCTGTGGCAGCCGCTGGTCTACGGCGGCATCATCGGGCTGGGCCTGGGCTGCTGCATGCAGACGCTGATCATCGCGGCCCAGAATGCCGGTCCGCGAACGGATATGGGCGTGTCGACGGCGTCGGCGACGTTCTTCCGGCAGGTCGGCGGCACGCTCGGCGTGGCGGTGTTCCTGACGATCATGTTCAACCTGCTGCCGAACAAGATCGTCGACGCGTTCGGCGGGCGGCTGCCCGCGGGATTCGACACCGACAGGCTGAGCCAGATGCAGTCCAACACAGCGGGTATCGCGGCGCTGCCGGACCAGGTGAAACAACCGATCCTGATCGGCTTCACCAACTCGATGCACGGCGTGTTCTTCGCCGCCGCGGGTGTGGCGCTGCTGGCCTGCATCGTGCTGATGTTCATGAAAGAGATTCCGCTGCAGGATGGTCCGGCGCCCCAGGCGGCGCCGGAGCCGGACACCGCGCGCGCGGATTTGACCGAATCGGAACAGGCTCAGGCGGTTTCGGCGCGGACCGCGCAGGCCGAGGCACGGTGGACCGAGGACCAGGTCTGGGAGGGCGCCGCACAGGTGATCTCCGAGCCCGAACCGGTACTGGCGTCGACAGGAGGCAGACATGCGGCAGTCAACGGCCATGCGACACAGCGGGTGTCGGCGATGACGGCGACCCCGTTCGTAGCGTCCACGGGCGGCCGGGCGATCGGCGGGCACATCCGCCGCGAGGACGGCCAGCCGCTGCCGGGTGCGGCGCTGACGCTCATCGACCAACGCGGGCACCAGGTTTCGCGCGCGACCGGCGACGGCGGCGGCACCTTCACCATCGAGCCGCCCACGCCCGGAAGCTACGTGCTGATCGTGTCGGCGAGCGGTCATCAGCCGACGGCGGTCAACGTCACCGTCGGCAGCGGCCCGCAACGGCTCGACCTCACGCTGCACGGCTCCGGCGAACTGTCGGGCGTGGTGCGCTCGGCCGGACGCGGTGAGCCGGTCGCCGGTGCCACGGTCACCGTGACCGATCTCCGGGGTGAGGTGGTGGGCTCGGCCGTCACCGCGGCCGATGGTGCCTACACCTGTCACGGGGTGGTGGCCGGGACCTACACGCTCGTCGCGGTCGCCGCCCACCTGCGACCGACCGCGACCACGCTGACCGTGCCGGACAGCGGCCGCCTGCGCTTCGATGTCGAACTCGCCTCGATGGCGGTGCTGAGCGGCTCGGTCCGGGCCGACGGGCGGCCCGTGCGCGATGCCCAGGTCACGGTGCTCGACCAGACCGGTGCGACCGTCGGGACCGTTCGCACCGACGAGGACGGCCGGTACGTGGTCCAGGATCTGCCCGAGGGCGACTACACCATCGTCGCCCGCGGCTACCCGCCGGTGACCGGCCGGGTCAGCGTCTCCGGCGGCGAGACCGACCACGACATGCGGCTCGGCTACGACGTCGACGAGCAGGTGGAGCAGGCATGAGTGGGCTGACGGCGCAGATTCGCAATGCGGACGGCTGGCCCGTGCCCGCGGCGGTGCTGACGGTGACCAGCCTCGAGGGCCGCCAGCTCGCGCGTGCCGTGGCCGACGAGACCGGGGCGGCGGCGACCGATGCGCTGCCCCCGGGGATGCACACCGCGGTCGTCACCGCGCCCGGGCACAAGCCGGTCGCCCAGGTCGCCCGGGTGTCGTCGGCGGGCGGCGGCACGCTCGGCGAGGTTCGGCTGGAACCGGAGTCGGCCGCGGTCGAGATGCCCCCGGCCGGGCCGTGGACCATCGATCCGGTGCACTCGACGGTCGTCGCCACCGCGCGGCACCTCGGCATCGCCAGCATCAAGGCCCGGTTCGCCGATGTCGGCGGAAGGCTGGACGTGTCCGAGAACTTCGATCTGACAACGGGTTACGCCGAGATCAAGGCCGCCAGCATCGACACCGGCGTCGGGATGCGCGACGAACATCTGCGCTCGGCGGAGTTCCTGGATGTCGAGCGGTTCCCGGTCATCGGATTCACCAGCACCGGACTGCGGCGCACGGGCGCCGAAACCTGGGTGATGGCCGGGGAATTGGAGCTGCACGGGCAGCGTCGCCCGGTAGACCTCACGCTGACCTACGGCGGCTACGGGCCGGATCCGTGGGGCGGCGTGCGGGCGGCATTCCATGCCGAAACCCTGCTTCGCCGTGACGATTTCGCCATCGACTACAACGCCGTGGTCCGGGCGGGAGTCGCGGCCATCGGCACCACCGTGAAGATCGATCTCGACATGGAGTTGGTGCAGGGGGATCGGTTGCCGCAGATGTAGGGCATGCCGGTGCCCTCGGCCGGGGGGGGGGGGGGGGGGCCCCCCCGCCGCCCCCGCGGCCGGGGGGGGCGCGGCGCGGGGGGGGGGGGGGGGGGGGGGCGCAGGCGCGGCGGGGGCGG
>NZ_JARWQD010000092.1 GCF_029869545.1 Nocardia wallacei
GCGAGGACGGAAATCGTGCCCCGGGGGATGTGGGGGGTTTTCTGCGTCTTCCCCTTGTTGCCGGGGGGGGGCGCTTCCCCCCCCCCCGTTCGCGTTATACGTGGGCCATGGTCACTGTGGGGTTCACGCCTCCACGTGTTCGATCCATTCGTAGACCGGCAGGCTGCCCTCGGCGGTGTCCTGCCAGCGCGGGGTCACCTTGAAGCGCTCGTAGCCACCGTGGAACTGCACCCGGAGTTCGATTCCCGGCGGAGTGATCGGAACGATCCGCTGCGGCAGGTCGGCGGGCCCGCCCTCTAGTACGGCCTTCGGTGAAGTTCCCATAGCTGAAGGCTCTCACACCGGGCTGTTCGGACCGGCCGATTCCGCGAAAGACACCCCGGTCATGGTCGTTTCGGCGGCGACCGGTGCACACACAATCTCCACAATTGATTCCGGTTCTCTGCACAGCGGGTGGCTAGGGTTCCCAAGCATGGAACAGCATGCGGCGGCCGGATCGAGGGCGCGGCGGATTCTGGTGGTGGACGACGAGCTCACCATCGCGGAATCGGTCGCGGTGCGGCTGCGGGCCGAGGGATTCACCGTCGATATGGCCCACGACGGCCCGGCGGCGGTCGCCGCGGCGCGCACGCACGAGCCGGACCTGGTGGTGCTCGACGTGATGCTGCCCGGATTCGACGGGCTGGAGGTGTGCCGCAGAATTCAGGCCGAGCGCCCGGTTCCGGTGCTGATGCTGACCGCCCGCGCGGACGAGACCGATCAGCTCGTCGGGCTGGGTGTCGGCGCCGACGACTATCTGACCAAACCGTTCTCGCTGCGGGTCCTCACCGCCCGGGTGCACGCCCTGCTGCGCCGCGTCGACCGCGCCGCCGACCCGGGCGGTGCCGTCATCGTGGTCGGCGATCTGCGCATAGATGCCGACCAGCGGCGGGTGTGGCGCGGTGCGACCGAGGCCCAGCTGACGCCGCTCGAGTTCGATCTGCTCGCCCGCCTGGCGCGGCGTCCGCGCGTGGTGCTGGCGCGGGAGCGCCTGCTCGAGGAGGTGTGGGACTGGGCCGATGCCGCCGGGACCCGGGCGGTCGACAGCCATATCAAGGCCCTGCGCCGCAAGCTGGGCGCCGATCTGATCCGTACCGTGCACGGTGTCGGTTACGCGCTGGAGGCGCGGTGAGCGGGAGGTTGCGGCAACTGTCGGATCGGGTGGCGGAGACGCTGCCGCGGCCGCTGGACCGGATCCGGTCCATCAAGCTCAAGCTCGCCGTTCTGATGATCTTCGCGGGCGGGCTCGCCTTCGGGTACTTCCGGCTGCGGATCGGCTGGCTGCCGCCGCTGACCACGCTGTCGGCCATGGTCATCGCGCTGGTGACCTCCCAGTTCCTGGCGCACGGCATCACGCGGCCGCTGCGCGAGATGACCACCGCGGCACAGCGAATGGCACACGGCGACTACACGCGGCGGGTGCGGGCGTCCTCGCGCGACGAGGTCGGGCAGCTGGCGGAGGCGTTCAATCAGATGGCCGCCGATCTCGCCGCCGCCGATCGGCAGCGCCGCGACCTGATCGCGAATGTCTCCCACGAGCTGCGCACACCGGTCAGCGCCTTGAGCGCCGTGCTGGAGAATCTGGTGGACGGGGTGTCCGAACCCGATCCGAAGACCCTGAAAACCGCTCTCGCCCAGACCGAACGGCTGAGCCTGCTGGTCTCCGAGCTGCTGGATCTGTCCAGCATCGAGGCCGGGGCGCTGCCGCTGGATCGCGAAGAACTCGGTGTCGCACCACTTTTCGACGAGGTGATCGCCGAGGCCGAGGTGACGGCGGCGGCGCTGGGTCGCGGCGTCCGCCTGCGCTCCGAGGTCCGGCCCGCGTCCGCCACCGTCTACGCCGACCGTGGTCGGTTGCACCAGGTCCTGCTGAATCTGCTGGACAATGCCGCCCGGCACGGCCCGGCGGGAGGCGAGGTCCGCATCGAAGCCCGCACGGCGGGAGGCGATCTCGTCATCGACGTCCAGGACGAGGGGCCGGGCATTCCGCCCGCCGACCGCGCCCGCGTCTTCGACCGGTTCACCCGCGGCGGCCGCACCGACGGCGGCGGCACCGGCCTGGGCCTGGCCATCTCCCGCTGGGTCGTGGACCTGCACGGCGGCACCATCGCCGTCGCCGATCCCGGCTCCCGAATCCGCGTCACACTCCCGGCCACCCGGCCGCCGACGCCCTAACCCGTCACCAGTTCCCCTACCGCCCGAACGACTTTCACAGTCTCGGGCCGACGCCGCACACCCCCAGGAGGATCCGTGCCCGACCATACGACCCCGCCAACACCCGAATCGCCCGACGGTTCCACCGAATCCACTGCGGCGCAGACAGAACAGGCGGATGCCGCGGACACGGTGCCGGACCAGCGGTGGACACGGGTCGCCGGTGTGCAGGCGGGCTTGTCCGCCGGGATCGCGAGCGGTGACTCGGAACCGTCACCGCCGGAGGATTCGAGCGCGGACAAGGACGGGGAGCAACGGCGGGGACCGTTGTCGGGCAGGGATGGGCTGCCGGGGTATCCGATGCGGTCTCCGGCGCCGGTGGCACCGCCGCGATGGCGTCGGGTGACCTGCCCGGCCGGGGTGTCACCCGCGGCGGGCGCCGCGGGAGTCGTTGCGGCCGTGGCGATTCCCGTCACTCGGCCGGGGATCGGATGGTTGCTGGCGGGCTTCGCGGCGATGGTGGCGGTACTGGCGGTCGATCGACGCGCCCGGCGGGAGGCGCGGGCCGTACCGAGCGCCTGTGCCACCGGCTTTTCCAGGAACTCGTCCCGGAGCTGGGAGCGCGTCTGGTGGACCGCCGCGACGCTGGCATTGCTCGCGGTCGGGACGTTCCGGGCGGCGGGGTGGTTGTTCGCGCTGTGCGTGGTGGCCGCGTGCGTGACCGCGTCGCTGGCCGTGGTCGGGCGGCGGTCGGCCCACGGTGTGCTCTACGACGTGATCGCGGTGCCGTTGTCGGCGTTCGGGGCGCTCGCGTGGGTTTATGTGGGGCTCGGCCGGTTTCGCGACGGAACCGGGGTGCGGCGCCGCCGCATCGGCCTCTCGGTGGCCGTGACCGCCGGGCTGCTCGCGGTGTTCGTGCCGCTGCTGGGCAGCGCGGACGCGACCTTCGCATCGCTGCTCGACGGCCTGATACCGCGCATGGACGCCGATTCGGTCGTGCGCTGGATCGCGGTGTTCGCGCTGACGGCCGTCGGCTGCCTCGCCGCGATGTATCTGCTCGCCGGACCACCGCCGCCCGCTTCGGCCGGGCGGCAACAGCTTCCGGGCCGCAAGCTCGCGCGGCTCGAATGGGGCCTGCCCGTCGGCGCGCTCACGGTCTTGTTCGCGGTGTTCATCGGCGCGCAGCTGATGGCGCTGTTCGGCGGCGACGACTACGTGCAGCGCACCGCCGGGCTCACCTACGCCGAATACGCCCGCAGCGGGTTCTGGCAGCTGTCGGCGGTCACGGTGCTCACCTTGGTCGTCATCCTGTCCGTGTTGCGCTGGGCGGCACAGGATTCGGTGCCGGAGCGGGTGTGGCTGCGGGTGCTGCTGTGCGCGATCGGAGCCCTCACCCTGGTGATCATCGCCTCGGCGTTCGGCCGCATGTGGACCTACCAGCAGGCGTACGGGTTCACCGTACTGCGGCTGCTGGTCGGAATCTGCGAACTCTGGCTCGGCGTCGTGTACCTCCTGGTACTGGTCGCCGTCTTCCGTCCGGAACGGCAATGGTTGCCCCGTGTCACCATCGGGACCGCCGTCGCCACCCTGCTGACACTCGCCGCTCTGAACCCCGAGGGCCTGATCGCCGACCGCAACATCGACCGCTGGCAGCACGGCGAGACCCTCGACACCGGCTACCTGGCCACGCTGTCCGCCGACATCGCCCCCGCCGTGAACCGCCTCCCCGACGAACTCCGCGACGACCTCCTCTCGCAACGCCGCCACGACCTCGACCCCGACACCTGGAACGCCTGGAATCTCTCCCGCGCCCGATTCCGGTAGACGGCGTCCGCGACCCACGGACGCCACGGCTCGTGGTTGCTGACCGAGCCTTGGCAGTCCGATTTGTCCGTCTTACTGCTGGTGGGAACAGCCTCGTGACTCGCAGCTGACGATTTGCCTAGGGTGAGACCCGCATACCAACCGGTACGCACGCTCGGATACGGGCCCCGGGAGTAACTTCGCACCCGGGGCCACCGATCCGCCGCCACCGCCCGGGCGACTACAGCGGGAGCAGGTGGTGCTTGCGCGGGTTGCGTTGCAACTTCTTGTCCCGCAACAGGTGCAGGGCGCGGCGGATCTCCAGGCGAGTGGTGGCGGGCTCGATGACCGCATCGATGAAGCCCCGCTCCGCCGCGACCCACGGATTCGCCATGGTGGCGTTGTAGAAGTCGATCATCTGCTGCCGGATCGCCTCGCGCTGCTCCTCCGGCGCCGCCTCGATCTGCTTGCGGCCGATCAGGCTCACCGCGCTCTCCGCGCCCATCACCGCGATCCGCGCGGTCGGCCAGGCCAGGTTCACGTCGGCGCCGAGCTGTTTGGACCCCATCACCGCGTAGCCGCCGCCGTAGGCCTTGCGGATCACCACGGTCACCTTCGGCACCGATGCCTCCACGAAGGCGAACAGGAAGCGGCCGCCGCGCTTGATGACGCCGATCTTCTCCTGCTCCACACCGGGCATGAAGCCGGGCGTGTCCACCACCAGCACCAGCGGGATCTCGAACGCGTCGCACAGCCGCACGAAATGCGAGGCCTTGTCGGAGGCGCGCGCGTCCAGCGCACCGGCCGACACCATCGGCTGATTGGCCACCACCCCGACGGTCCGCCCGTCCACCCGCGCGAAACCGGTGATGACATTCAGCCCGGCCTGCGCGCCGACCTCGTGGAAATCGCCGTCGTCGAAGATGCGCAGCAGGATGTCGTGCATGTCGTAACCGGCATTGTCGGAGTCCGGCACGATCGAGTTCAGTTCCAGGTCGGAGTCGGTGATCTCGGGCTCCAGGCCGGGATTCACGATCGGCGGCGCCTCGTGGCAGCTGGTCGGCATGTAGCCCAGGTACTCGCGCACCCAGTCGAAGGCCGCCTTCTCGTCCTTGGCGACATGGTGGATATTGCCGTATTCGGCCTGGCTGCGGGCGCCGCCCAGCTCCTCGAGGCTGACGTCCTCACCGGTGACCTCCCGGATCACCTTCGGGCCGGTGACGAACATGTACGCCTCTTCCGTGGCGACCACGACGTCGGTATTGATCGGCTGGTACACCGCGCCGCCGGCGCAACTGCCGAGGATCAGCGAGATCTGCGGCACCATGCCCGACAGCGGCTCGACCTTCAGCGCGATATTGGCGTACCAGGCCAGCGACGTCACCGCCTCCTGCACGCGCGCGCCGCCGGAGTCCTGGATGCCGACCACCGGGCAGCCGACCTTTCCGGCGAACTCCATGATCGCGCACACCTTGCGGCCGAACATCTCCCCGACCGACCCGCCGTACACCGTCTGGTCGTGCGAGAACACCGCCACCGGACGGCCCTCGACGAGGCCGTGGCCGATGACCACACCGTCGCCGTAGAGGGCGTTCTTGTCGCCCGGATTGCGAACCAGCGCACCGATTTCCACGAAGGTGCCCGGATCGAGCAGCATATTGATCCGGTCGCGGGCGCTCGGAATGCCCTTGCGCTGCCGCTTGGCGACCCCCGCCTCACCCGCCGGCTCCTGCGCTAATTCGAGCTTCTTCCGCAGATCGGCGAGCTTCTCGGCGGTAGTAATCACAGGTTCACCTCACTGAGACCCGCTGTCTGCGCGACATGCGAGCCGGATGGTTCTTTCACAAGCTCTCTCGTACTGTTGTCGTCACTGCCGGTCCTTCGCGATCGCGGCGAGCTTCTGCGTCAGGTCGGCACCGATGGTGGCAATGCGCGGCTCATCGACGATCTGGAGATGATCGCCCGGGATGTGGATGATCTCCAGGTTCGGGAGGTAGTCGTCCCAGCCGCCGTTGGGCTGGCGCTCGGCGAAGCGGGGCTCCAGCTCGATCATGCCGTCGTGGTACCGATCGGCGAGGTAGAGCACCACATTGCCGTCGTAGTGCGACGGCTGCGCCTTCTCCAGTTCCCGGCTGTCGAGCCACGAGGTGCGCTGATGCTCGATCACGCCGCCGGGAATCTTCACATCGGCGAACTTGAGCAGATCCGTGATGATCTTGTACTGCTCCTCGTCCGACGCATCCGCGAGTTCCTGCAGCATGTCGTCGTCGAGTTCGCCCTCGATGCCGTAGGTCTTCTTCGCGAAGGCCTGGAAGCGCTCGATCCGGGCGCGGCGGCCCTCGGGGCTGGTGTCCTCGGGCTGCGTCGGCAGCGCGAGGTCGATCAGGCCGACCAGCCGGACGTCATCGCCTTCGGCACGCATGAGCTGCGCGACCTGCAGCGAGAACACCGCACCCAGCGACCAGCCGTAGAAGACGTACGGGCCACCGGGCTGCAGCTCGCGGATCTTCGGAATGTACTGGCGGGCACGCTCTTCCATCGAGCCCTCGACACGTTCGAAGCCGTACATCGGGGTGTCTTCGGGCAACCGCTTCAGCAGCGGCTCGTACACCAGCGTATTGCCGCCCGAGGGATGGAAGACGAAGACCGGCACGGCATTCGAGCCCTCGGCGCGGGCGCGCAGCGTGCGGACGAAGCCGTCGACATCGCCGCCGCTGTCCTGATACCGGCGCACGATATCCGACAGCTGCTCGATGGTCTCGCACTCGAGGACGTCCTCGATGTCGATCTCGGCGCCGACGCGTTCGGACAGCCGGGCCACCAGCCGCTCGGCCGTGTCCTCGTCCAGGATCGGCAGCGTGTTGAAGACGCCACCCGCCGACTTGCCGGTGATCTGCGCCCAGGTGCCGTAGGTCAGGCGCTCGGCGGCATCGCGCGGGGGGACGTTGTCCTCGGTGGCCTTGGGCTCCTCCGGTCGCACCGTGGATTCGGTTGCGGGAGAAGGCTTGTCCGCACCGCCCGCCAGCTTTTCCTTGACGACCGCGGCCGGGTCCGCGCCCGACTCCATGGCCGCGCGCGCCGCATTGACGAAGTTGTCGTCGACGGTCAGCGAACCGCCCTCGGCCGCTTGCTGTTCGGCCATCGCCTGCACCTCGTCGCGGTGCTCGATGGCGTAGCGCAGCACCTTGGAAACCTCGTTGAGGCTGGCGTCGCGCACGGCCGAGACCTGCAGCTGCGGGATGTCGAACTCGTACTCCACCCGGTTCTTGATGCGCATGGCCATCAGCGAATCCAGGCCGAGCTCCATCAGCGGGATCTCCATCGGCAGATCCTCCACGGAGTACCCCATGGATTCCGCGACGATGATCGCCAGCCGCTGCTCCACGGTCTGCGAACCGTTCGGATCCCACCTGTCCCCGAAGGTCTCCACGACCTCCAGATCGGCTGCGGCGCTTTCGACGGCATCCGGAACCGGCTGCGCAACGGCGGGTTCCGGCAGCGTCGCACCCGAGGCCACCACCGCTTCGAACAGCAGCCGGAACGCCCCGTCCTGCTTGGTGTGGACCTGTACCGAGGCACCGCCCAGGTGGGGGGTGAGGGTGGTGGTCACGGTGCCGGAGGCCGGTAGGGCGGAGTGCGCGACGGTCGCGCCCAGTGAGATGTCCGAAAGTACCTGTGCCGCAGCGGCTCCCACGAGCGCCGGGAGGTCGGTCACGGCAGCGGCGGACACCTCCCATGCGTGCCGCCCGTCCGGCAGGGCCACGTGGGCGCCCGGCACGCGCCCGGTGCCCGAACCCGACGCGATGGCGACCTTGGGCCAGTACTGCTTGCGCAGGAACGCCGTTCGCGGGATATCGGCGTAGTCACCGGCGGGCAGCAGCGAGGACAGATCGACCTTGTGCCCCTGCACGTACAGCTGCGCCAGCGCCGCGATCAGCCCGGCGGACTCGTCCTCCTTGCGCTTGAGCGTGGGGATCAGCGCCGCGTTGTGCACCCCGGCCGCGAACGTCGTGCCCAAAACCTGCATCAGCGCAACGGAATTCGGCGCCAGCTCCAGGAAGGTGGTGATGCCGCTGTCGACCGCCTGCCGCACCGCGTTGGTGAAGTACACCGGATGCCGCATATTGGTGACCCAGTAGTCCACGTCGTGCACCGGATCCGAGCCCGCGCGGTACACGGTGGCCTTGTGCACGGTCGAGTACAGGTCGACGGTCGGCTTGGTCGGCTCGATTCCGGCCAGTTCGGCGGCCAGCTCGCCCAGCAGCGGATCCATCTGCGAGGTGTGCCCGGCGCCGCGTACCTGCAGCACCCGGGCGAACTTGCCCTCGGCCTCGGCGCGGGCCACCACGGCTTGCACCTGCTCCGGCGGGCCGCCGATCACGGTGTTGGTGGGCGCGGCGTACACCGCGACCTCGAGGTCGGGGTGCTCGGCCAGCACCTTCTCGATGTCCTCGGCGCTGTACTCGACCAGCGCCATATTCCGGACGTCGGCCTCGCTGAGCATCTGCTCGCCCTCGCCCATGAGCCGCGACCGCGCGCAGATGACGCGGACCGCGTCCTCCAGGTTCATGCCGCCGGAGATGTAGGACCCGGCGGCCTCGCCCTGCGAATGCCCCACCACGCCTTCGGGTTCCGCGCCGTGCGCGCGCAACACCGCGGCGAGGCCGACCTGAATGGCGAACACGCCGACCTGCGACGTGCCCACGTCCCAGTCCTGCGCGTCGTCGAGGATCATCTCCTTGACCGAGTATCCGGCCTCGTCCTGCACCAGCTCGTCGACCTCGTCGACGGTGCGGGCGAAGATCGAATTCTCCAGGTAGAGCTGCTTGGCCATCTTGCGGTGGTGCGAGCCGAAGCCCGACAGCACCCACATCGCGCCCTTGGCCGCGGGCGCGTCCGCGGTGAACACGCCCTGCCCCGGCTTGCCCTCGGCGATGGCGCGCAGCCCGGCGATCGCCTCCTCGCGCGTCGTGGCCAGCACCACGCCGCGCGAGCGCCCGTGGTTGCGCTTGGCCAGCGACCGTGCCACATCCTCCAGCGAAGCCGCCTGTCCCGCTTCGGATTCCAGCCAGTCGGCCAGATCCTTCGCGGCACGGCGGCGACGCGACGGCAGATACGCCGACACGGGCAGGATCACCGGCAGCGGCTCGGTGCGCTCCTCGGTCCACTCGGGGACCTCGGCAGCAACCGCGTCATCCGTCGCATTTCCGGCATGCTCTTGGCCGGAATCCCCCTCGGACTCACCGGAATTCGCGATGATCGCCTCGGCATCGGCGACCACATCGGTGGTCTCGTCGTCGAGAGCCTCGTCCAGATCGGCCAGCGTCCCGGCATCCGCGGCAACGGATTCGGCGGACGGCACGTACTCCTGAATCACCACGTGCGCGTTGGTGCCGCCGAACCCGAACCCGGACACACCGATGGTGGCCCTACCGCTGTACCGCGGGAATTCGGTCGGCTCGTCGACGACCTTCAGGTGCGCCTGCTCGAACGGAATGTACGGGTTGGGCCCGGCGAATCCGATATTCGGCGGAATGACGTTGTGCTGCAACGCCATAATGATCTTCGCCAGGCTGGCCGCACCGGCGCCGGACTCCAGATGCCCGAAGTTGGTCTTGGCCGAACCGAGCAGCGCGGGCTTGTCGGCGTCGCGCCCGCGGCCGATCACGCGACCGAGCGCGTCGGCCTCGATCGGGTCGCCCAGCAGGGTGCCGGTGCCGTGCGCCTCGACGTAGTCGACCGACGACGGCACGATTCCGGCATCGCGATAGGCGCGGCGCAGCGCGTCCGCCTGCGCATCGGGATTCGGGGCCAGCAGACCGTTGGAGCGGCCGTCGTTGTTCACCGCGGAGCCCTTGACCACGGCGAGAATCCGGTCGCCGTCGCGCTCGGCATCGGCCAGCCGCTTCAGCACGAACATGCCGCCGCCCTCGGAGCGGATCATGCCGTCCGCATCGGAGGAGAACGCCTTGATGTGGCCGTCCTTGGCGAGCGCACCGGCGCCGTCGAACCCGAGCGTCGCGAACGGAGCCAGCAGCATGTTGACGCCACCGGCGAGTGCGACGTCGGCGTCGCCGCTGCGCAGCGCCTTGACCGCCTCGTGCACCGCGACCAGGGTCGACGAGCACGCGGAATCCACCGAGACCGACGGCCCGCGGAAGTCGTAGAAGTAGGACACCCGGTTGGGGATGATGGACGAGACGCTGCCCGTGATGCCGTAGGCGGCCGCGGTCGCCGGGGTATTCGCGTCGACCGGGGCGCCCGCCGCCATCGCGACGAGGAACATGAAGTCGTTGCCCGACGAGCCGATGTACACACCGACCGACTCGCCCTTCAGATCGCTGGCGGGAATTCGCGCGTGCTCCAGCGCTTCCCAGGTCAGCTCCATCATCAGCCGCTGCTGCGGATCGACCCGCTCCACCTCGACCGGAGACATCGCGAAGAATTCGGCGTCGAAGCCCTTGACCACCTCTTGATCGAGGTAGCCGCCCCGGGTGATCGACTTCTCGACGGCCTCGGCCACCTGCGGCTCGACGGTGAACTCCGACCACCGCCCCTCGGGCAGCTCCCGGATGCCATCCCCCCGGTTGATCAGGAACTCCCACGTCGACTCCGGCGTCTCACCCGCTCCCGGCAGCCTCGTCGACAACCCGACGATCGCGATATCGTGCGCCTCGCCCGGCTGGAACCCCGCAGTATAGAAGGAATCGTCCTCCGACTGCTCCGGCACGTCCGGAACCCCGCCCGCCGCGATGACCTCCGCGAGCGAGGCGATGGTCGGATGCTGATACACGACGGTCGCGTTCAGCATCACGCCGGTCAGATCCTCGATGTCGCCGCCGAGGGCCAGGGCGTCCCGCGAGGCCAGCCCGAACTCCTCCATCGGCCGGTCCACCGTGATGTTCTCGATCGGCTGCCCGGTCGCCTCGGCGACCCAGCGCCGCAACCACTCTCGCAGCTCGGCCACCGACATCTCGGTGGCCGGTGCGCCTGCGGTGTTCTCGGTGACCGATTCGCTCGCGGGCGAAACGGCGTCGGTCGTCTGAGTGCCCTCGTTGTCAGCCATCAATTCCTCAAGCTACCTGGATGCGGGTCGGGTGGGCAGGGATTGACAGCCAGTATCGCAATGCCACCGGCCGTGCCGACGACCGCCGGGCATCCTATGGCGAGAGTGGCTGTTGATCACACGTCCTCGGGTGCATCGGGAAAGGCCTGCTGCGTGTAACCACCACGCAGGGTCCCCTCCAGATAGGCGGCCCGGCAGGCACGGCGGGCGATCTTGCCGCTGGACGTCCGCGGGATCGATCCGGCCGGTACCAGCAGCACGTCGCGCACGGTGACGCCGTGCCGCTGCGAGATGGCCGCGCGCACCGCGTCGGCGACCGGCTGCGGATCGGCCTTGTGCGCGCCCGGGCCGCGCTCGGCGACGATCACCAGCTGCTCGGAGGCGTCGTCCGCGTCGTAGCGGATGCCGGAGTGGCTGTCGGCCTCGAACACCTCGGGCGGTAGCTGATTGGCGGGCACCGAGAACGCCGCGACGAAGCCGGGCCGCAGCAGCTTGCTCGACTCCTGCGCCGAGAACTCCAGGTCCTGCGGGTAGTGGTTGCGGCCGTCGACGATCACCAGATCCTTGACGCGGCCGGTGATGTACAGCTCGCCGTCGATGTATACGCCGTAGTCTCCGGTGCGCATCCAGGTCGCGTCCGCCGCCGAGCCCTCGGCCTTACTGCCCTCGGGCAGGCGGTTGGCCAGGATGTTCTTGAAGGTTTTGCGAGTCTCCTCCTCGCGACCCCAGTAGCCGATGCCGATGTTGTCGCCGTGCAACCAGATCTCGCCGACCTGCCCCTCGGGCAGCTCGCGCGCGCCCTCGGGATCGTCGATCGTCTCCGGGTCGACGATGGTGGCCCACTGCGACAGCGCGACATACCCGCAGCTGACCTGGGCGATGGCATTGGGAGCGCCCTGGTCCACCTTGACGATCCGACCGGCGTTGAGCTGGTCGCGATCGACGTAGACGACCTTGGCCTCGTCCTCGGCCCGGGTGGCGGAGACGAACAGGGTCGCCTCGGCCATGCCGTAGCACGGCTTGATGGCGGTCTTGGGCAGCCCGTAGGGGGCGAACGCCTCGTTGAACTTCTTCATCGAGGAGGTGGTCACCGGCTCGCTGCCGTTGATCAGGCCGATCACGTTCGACAGGTCCAGCGACTCACCGTTTTTCGGCAGGCCGCGCGCGGCCGCGTGCTCGAAGGCGAAGTTCGGTGCGGCGGCGAAGGTTCCGGCGCCGTCGGAGTGCGCGGCCAGCTCGTGGATCCAGCGGCCCGGGCGCCGGACGAAGGCACTGGGCGACATGATCGTGATGAACTTGCCGCCGATGGCGGGCAGGATCACGCACAGCAGGCCCATGTCGTGGAACAGCGGCAGCCAGGTGACGCCGCGCGAGTTCCAGTCCAGATTGATCGCGTTGATCATCTGCAGCAGGTTGGTGCCCACCGCGCGGTGGGTGATCTCGACACCGGCGGGCGTCCGGGTCGATCCGGAGGTGTACTGCAGGTAGGCGATGTGGTCGACGGTGATGTCGGGATAGGTCCAGTTCTCACCGAGTGCGTCCGGCACGGCGTCCACGGCGATGACACGCGGGCGCTGCGCGGCGGGCAGCGGCCGGAAGAACTGGCGCACCCCGGCGGCGGAGGAGCTCGCCGTGAGAATGGCCGCGGGCTTGCAGTCGCCGAGCACCGCGTGCAGACGGTCGGTGTGGCCCGGTTCCTCGGGGTCGAACAGCGGCACGGCGATGGTGCCCGCGTAGATGGCGGCGAAGAAGGCCACCACATAGTCCAGACCCTGGGGCGCCAGGATCGCGACCCGGTCGCCCGGCTCGGTCACCTGCTGCAGGCGGGCGGCCACCGCGCGCAGCCGGATCCCGAATTCCTGCCAGGTCAGGTCCTGATACTCACCGTCGCGCTCTCGGGAGTAGTCGATATAGCGGTAAGCAAGCGTGTTCGCGTCGTTGCGAGTGTGCTTCTCGACGTAGTCGACCAGGGTCCGACCCGGGGGAATTCTGATGTTCCCGGACTCGTCCAGGTAGTCGTCGAAAGTCTCGTCCGTCATTCCTTCTCCTCCGAGGCACACGCAGCACGGCGCCCTGGCCGCTGTTACCTGTGAGGCCCCGACTCTCTTACGCCCGCGGGCGCTCTGTGGTGCGAGAGCATGCCTGCAGCTTTTTCCGGCGGTCTGCGCGGTGACCACCTATCGGCTAGATGTACTCAAACCAGGGACATGTTACAGAGCAGGCCCCGAACCAGTACCCGGTGCAAGCGAACATGACCCTCTTACGCCTCCCGCAGCAATGGGATCACCGGCGCGAAGGCATCCATCTGAGTAGGAAACACTCCGACATAGGACATCGAGGTGAGTTTCCGCACGTTACGGATCTGCTCGGCAATCTCGTCGAATGTGCCGATTGCCACATAGGGGGACGTGAGGATGTCCTCCACCGACAGCTGCACGTCCACCTCGAGGTCCGGGTGCAGACCCTTCTCGATGGCCGACAGCGCCATCTCCGCCGTGCGCTCCCGATCGTCGGTGATCACCACGGCGGTGATGGTCCAGTTCAGCTCGATATCGGCGAACCGGTCACCGGCCGCCTCCTTGATCAGGTTCACCTTCTCGACGGTCTTGTCGAGGGTGATGCCCGACAGCAGGCCCTTCCCATTCTTGGTGGTCTGGGGCACCACGGAGATGATGTCGGCGTGCTTGGCGGCCAGCCGCAGCATCCTCGGGCCGCCGCCTCCGGTGACCAGCGGCGGGCGCGGACCCTGCCGCGGTCGCGGCGTGCCCTTGATGCCGCGCACCTGGTAGTGCTTGCCCTCGAAGTGGCACTCCTGCCCGCGTAGCAGCACATCCAGGATGGTCAGCGACTCGTCCAGCTTCTCGAGCCGCACGCCCGGCGACTCGTAGGGGATGCCCGCGGCCTCGAATTCGCCCTTGATCCAGCCCGCGCCCACGCCCAGCTCCAGCCGGCCCTTGGACAACACGTCGATGGTGGCGGCATCCTTGGCCAGCACCACCGGATGCCGAAAGCCGTTGGCCAGCACCGACGTTCCGATGCGGATCCGCTCGGTGGCCACCGCCAGCGCGCCGAGCGCGGCGATCGGGCCGACCTGCGGACCGAGATGGTCGGGCACGGCGAAGGAGTCGTAGCCGTATTCCTCGGCCTGCTGCGCCAGCTTGACGAACTTGCGCGCCCCGCCCTCCTGCTGATTGCCCTCGCCCGCGGCCGCGAACCGGAACTTGCGCGGCGAGGTGCCCAACGCAGTCACCTCTGCGGTAGCGGCGACTTCTGTCATGAACTCATGCTCCTGGCTGTCCGGAATGGCTGCGACGCCGGGCCGATCCGAGAGGATGCGGCTCCGGCGTCGCGATCATCGCTGCACTTTACAGCCTGCCCCGGAAACCTTGGGGTCCTCGGGGTTGACCCCTGTTAACAGTCACGAATGGGGCGGGTGCGGGGCGCCGTCGATCAGGTCCGCCGCCCAATCGACGGTCCACTGGGTGGCGGTGGCGCCGGTGTCGGGATCGACGACGAACGAGTTGTAGCCGTTGTGCACCGGATTCCCGACCGCCCGCACCAGCGTCCCCAGGGCGGGAATCATGTTGAGCGGGTTCAGCGCCTGCTTGGGGGCGTCGCAGATCAGATCGCCCGGGGCGCAGATGGTGAAGGTCTTGTCGGCGAGCGTGCCGAAGCCCTGCCGCGGCCCGGTCATGCTGATCCCGGGGACGGTGAGGCCCTTGAGCGCGACCTCCGCGCCCACGCCCGGCGGGTTGGGCCCGACCTCGGTGGCCTGGCCGGGCCCGAAGTCGCGGCGGCCGTCGGCGATCAGCATCACCCCGAGCACCCGGTCGGCCGGGACCGGCCCCTTGCCCGCGCCGATCTGCGCGGCGAGGTCGCCGCCGATCACCGCGCCCTGCGAGAAGCCCGCGATGACATAGCTGGTCAGCGGGCATTCCGCGGCCATCGAGCTGAGCGCGTCGGTCGCCTTGCGGGTGCCCTCCGACCGGCTGTTGTTGTAGGACTGCTGGCCGTCCGGCGGAATCGCGATCGGATTGGAGAACTGTGCGACGTACGGGACGGTGTAGACGTCGAGCCGGTTCTCCGGGAACCGCTCGCGCACCGGGTTGCTGATGTTGAGCATCAGCGAGATCGGATTGGCGGTCGGGTTGTGCGGATCGTCTCCGCTGTTGGACTCCCAGGTACCGGGGATCGACAGCATCTGCACGTCCGGGCAGGTGGCCGGCTGGGTGGCGGGCGGACGCGGCTCCGGCGGCTTGGGTTTGGGGATGCGCAACACCCCGGCCAGCAGATACCACAGCAGCAGCACCACGACGATCAGTGCGACGATGCCCGCCAGGAACAGCAGGCACCCCCGGCGCCGGCCGCGCTTGCGGCCCGCGCCCGAGAAGCCCGAACGTCGCGCGTTCACTTGTCGCAGTAGGTCTGGGTCGCGACGTCGACGTAGATCTTGCCCGCCTGCTCGACCGGCATCTTCGCCGGATCGTAGGCCGGGTCCGAGCCCGCCATGGCGTTCACGTAGGTGGTGAGCTGGTCATTGGGCATGCCGGCGGCCTTGCCCTGGCACACGAAGCTCGCCGTGGTCACCGCGACGTCGGGGGTCGCGGTGTCGCCGCGCGTCTTAAGCTACGCCACCAGGGCCACGTGCATTGGCGACATCGACGGCGGGTAGCAGCACAAGATTCACGCATGCAGCCTACTGGGCAGCGTTCCTGGTCTCGGCGCCGGGATGGCGCAAATAGGACGCCGGTCACGGCCGTGCGTCGGGATCTGCGAGGTTTGCCGGAC
>NZ_JARWQD010000093.1 GCF_029869545.1 Nocardia wallacei
GTCAGCCTGCTGCCCGCCATCCGCAGGCACAACATCGACCTGCGCCCGCCCCGGGCCCCCCCCCCCCACCGATCGCCGGATGCAGAAATTCACCACCGGCGGGAAGCCGACGGAAGATCACGAATCTGCAGCCGTTGTGCAACGAACGAATGTTTGCCCGTGCAAAGAACGGGTACCCAACAATTTGTGGACCGTGGGCTCAGAAACGCTACTCCCCGGTACCGCAAGCTGCTTCCCGGCGATTGGGTGGAACGCCTGATCGTCGGACTGCTCTTCGCGGTATCCGCGGGGGGTGTGTACTTGCTGACCGGCGCCGTGCTGTCGGCGCTGCTGGTCGGCATCCTGGTAGCGGTGGTCGCCATCGGCGTCGTGACGCAGCTGTAATCCCCATCCTCCCGGCGTGGAGTTCCACGCCGGAATGAGCGGGTACGCGCGGCTGTTGCCGGTCAGCGGCGGAAGAGTTTGTTGCCCAACCACACGATGGGGTCGTATTTCCGGTCGACCACGCGCTCCTTCATCGGGATGAGGGCGTTATCGGTGATCTTGATGTGCTCGGGGCAGACCTCGGTGCAGCACTTGGTGATATTGCAGTAGCCGAGGCCGAAATCCTCCTGCGCCATCTCGCGGCGGTCGGCCACATCCAGCGGGTGCATTTCCAGCTCCGCGACCCGCATCAGGTAGCGCGGCCCGGCGAAGGCCTCCTTGTTGTCCTCGTGATCACGCACCACGTGACAGGTGTTCTGGCACAGGAAGCATTCGATGCACTTGCGGAACTCCTGCGAGCGCTCGACATCGCGCTGCTGCATCCGGTATTCGCCCGGCTTCAGGTCCGCGGGCGGTGTGAACGACGGGATCTCGCGTGCCTTCTTGTAGTTGAGCGATACGTCGGTCACCAGGTCGCGGATGACCGGGAAGGTGCGCAGCGGCGTCACCGTGATCAGCTCGTCCGGCGAGAAGGTCGACATTCGGGTCATGCACAGCAGCCGCGGGCGGCCGTTGATCTCCGCGGAGCAGGATCCGCACTTACCGGCCTTGCAGTTCCAGCGCACCGCCAGATCGGGCGCCTGGGTGGCCTGCAGGCGGTGGATGATGTCGAGCACGACCTCGCCCTCGTTCACCTCGACGGTGAAGTCCTGCAGATCACCACCGTCGGTGTCGCCGCGCCATACTCGGAACCGGGCGTCGTAACCCATTGCTACGCATCCCCTTTCGCGGAGGAGCCCGTTGCCGACGGATGTCCGGCGAGTTCCTCTGAGGTGTAATACTTTTCGAGCTCGCTCAGGTCGAACAGGGCGAGTAGTTCGGGGCGCATAGGCAGCTGCTCGGCCCGTGTCACCGTCACGGCGGGCACGGTCTGGCCCACCTCGTCCGGATCGGTGCGGCACACCAGCAGGGTGTGGCGCCAGGTGGGATCCATCTGCGGGTGGTCGTCGCGGGTGTGGCCGCCCCGGCTCTCGGTGCGCAGCAGCGCGGCCTGGGCGACGCACTCGCTGACCAGCAGCATGTTGCGCAGATCCACGGCCAGGTGCCATCCCGGATTGAACTGCCGGTGGCCCTCCACGGTGACGTTGTCGTAGCGCTCGCGCAGCTCGGCGAGCTTCTCGATCGCCTCCTGCAGCTCGTGCTCCTTGCGGATGATGCCGACGAGGTCGTTCATCACCTGCTGCATGTCGGTGTGCAGCGTGTAGGGGTTCTCGCCCGGGCCGGTGCTCGGCGGATCGAACGGTGCCAGTGCGGTTTTCGCGGCCTCGGCGATATCGGCGTCGGCGATCTCCGGGCGCTTGTCGCCCAGCTCCTCGACGTAGGTGGCCGCGCCCAGCCCGGCCCGGCGCCCGAACACCAGCAGGTCCGACAGGGAGTTGCCGCCGAGCCGGTTGGATCCGTGCATGCCGCCGGAACATTCACCGGCCGCGAACAGCCCGGGGACGACGGCCGCGCCGGTGTCCGGATCGACCTCGATCCCGCCCATCACGTAGTGACACGTGGGCCCGACCTCCATCGGCTCCTTCGTGATGTCCACGTCGGCAAGCTCTTTGAACTGGTGGTGCATCGACGGCAGCCGCTTCATGATCTCCGCGGCGGGCATCCGGGAGGCGATATCGAGATAGACGCCGCCGTGCGGGGTGCCGCGGCCCGCCTTGACCTCTTCGTTGATCGCGCGGGCCACCTCGTCGCGGGGCAGCAGATCGGGCGTGCGGCGCGCGGAATCGTTGTCGCGCAACCACTGATCCGCCTCCTCCTCGGTCTCGGCGTACTGCCCCTTGAACACCGGGGGGATGTAGTCGAACATGAACCGCTTGCCCTCGGTGTTCTTCAGCACCCCGCCGTCGCCGCGCACGCCCTCGGTGACGAGGATGCCCTTCACGCTGGGCGGCCAGACCATGCCGGTCGGATGGAACTGCAGGAACTCCATGTTGATCAGCGTCGCCCCGGCCCGCAGCGCCAGCGCGTGCCCGTCGCCGGTGTACTCCCAGGAGTTCGAGGTCACCTTGTAGGACTTGCCGATTCCGCCGGTGGCCAGCACCACCGCGGGCGTCTCGAACAGGATGAATCGGCCCGATTCCCGCCAGTACCCGAAGGCGCCGGAGATGCGGTCGCCGTCCTTCAGCAGGTCGGTGATGGTGCACTCGGCGAATACCTTGATGCGCGACTCGTAGTCGCCGGTGGCCGCGTAGTCCTCCTGCTGCAGTGAGACGATCTTCTGCTGCATGGTGCGGATGATCTCGAGGCCGGTGCGGTCGCCGACGTGGGCGAGCCGCGGGTAGGTGTGACCGCCGAAGTTGCGCTGGCTGATCCGGCCGTCTGCGGTCCGATCGAACAGCGCCCCATAGGTTTCCAGCTCCCAGACCCGCTCCGGGGCCTCCTGGGCGTGCAGTTCGGCCATGCGCCAGTTGTTGAGGAACTTGCCGCCCCGCATCGTGTCCTTGAAATGCGTTTGCCAGCTGTCCTTTTCGTTGGCGTTGCCCATGGAGGCGGCGCAGCCGCCCTCGGCCATGACGGTGTGTGCCTTGCCGAACAGCGATTTGCACACCACCGCCACCGACAGCCCGTGCTCGCGGGCCTCGATGACCGCACGTAGTCCGGCGCCGCCGGCACCGATCACGACGACGTCGTACTTGTGCCGTTCGACTTCAGGCATGGAACCGAATACTCCTGGGGGAGAAGGTGTTTGGCAGAATCAATTGACGAACCGCAGATCGGAGATGGTGTCGCTGGCGACGAGCATGACGTAGAAGTCGGTGAGCATCAGCGTGCCCAGCGTGATCCACGCCAGCGCCATGTGCCGGGTGTTCAGCCGCGACACCTGGGTCCAGAACCAGTAGCGGACCGGATGCGCGGAGAAGTGTTTGAGCCGCCCGCCCGCGATGTGCCGACAGGAATGGCACGACAGGGTGTAGGCCCACAGCAGCACCACGTTCACCAGCAGCACGATGTTGCCCAAGCCGAAGCCGAAGCCGCCGGACTTGCCGTGGAAGGCGGTGATCGCGTCGTAGGTGTTGATCACCGCGACGATGCCCGCGATATAGAAGAAGTAGCGGTGCACGTTCTGGATGATCAGCGGAAGCCGGGTCTCCCCCGTGTATTTCGCGTGCGGCTCGGCCACGGCGCAGGCGGGCGGGGAGAACCACACCGCGCGGTAGTAGGCCTTGCGGTAGTAGTAGCAGGTCAGCCGGAACAGCAGCAGGAACGGCAGCACCAGGAAGCCCAGCGGGATCCACATCGGAAGCTCGCCCACCCAGTGCCCGAAATGCGCCGAGCCCTCGACGCACGAGGAACTCACGCACGGCGAGTAGAACGGCGTCAGATAGTGGTAGTCGGCCACCCAATACGCCGACCGCACAAAGGCTCTCACGGTCGCGTAGATGATGAACGCGGACAGGCCCAGCACGGTGATGAGCGGCGGTAGCCACCAGCGGTCGGTGCGCAGCGTCCGCGCCGCGATGGCCGCGCGGCCGAGACCGAATACTCCCGTGCCCGATTCGGGTGTGCGTGTCGGTGCGGCGCTCACGATGTCACCTCGCAGTCGCTCGACTCAAGCTGGCTCACCGCAGGATGCCTCGCTGATCTACCCCGTGGAACGTCATCGTTACCTCCGGCATCGAATGTGATGGTGAGCACCATACGGCACCCCTGCTATGACCGTTGCCCGGTCTCGGCAATATCGACCCGCCTGGACGGCTATGATTTGCGCCACATTTTCTGATCATGTGGCGCGGCGGCCTCGACAGTGAACCGTAAGCAAACCTCACGAACTGTGCTGGACCACAGGGCCTTTCGGGCCGCGCCCGGAATCCCCCCGTTTCGGGCGGTATCCGCGCCGGTCGGGCCGTCACATGTCAGCAACAACGCGGGTGCGTATCGAGAATGCGCGACGGTTGCGATCGCAAAACTGCTGTCGCGCAACAGGGTGTCCTCGGTGACATCGACCTGCTGCGGCTCGCGATGAGAGAACTGTGGGTTACTTGGTGCGGGGGCGGGAGTGGAAGCCCAGGCCCTCGTCCTGTGCGCCCATCCAGGCGGCCTCGTCGGACTTGCTGTCCGGGACGTAGATGACCTCCTGCTGGCGGCGCTCGGCGACCTCCGGCGGGGGCGACTTCTCGAACTCGTCGGCGTCGATGGTGAGCCGCTCGAGGTCGTTCTCCAGTCGACGCACCGAATTGGAGTCACCGTAGTGGGACTTCAGTGCACCGATGCACTGTCGGAGCTGCCCGACCGCGAAGTGCAACTCCGCAATCTCGCTGCGTGTCATCGAAACCTCCTCGAGCCCTGTGAGCGACCACACATCGTGATCTACAACACACTACGTGATCTTTTCCGACCTGGCTCGTCCGAATCCGAAAATGACGCTTTCCTTTTGTATCCGCCCGGTCGCGCAGGCGCGCGGGCTGCGGGATCAGCCCGCGACCGCGTACGATTCTCCGCCGCTCACGCCGGTGACGGCCCGGTCGACCAGGGCGGCCACCGCGGCCGCCACCTCCTCGGCGCGCTCGAGGATGACGCTGTGCCCGGCGCCGTCGAGGCGGACCAGTTCGGCCCCGCCGAGCTGCGACGCCAGCACCACCGAATGGGCGAACGGGATCATGATGTCGGCCGAGCCGGCCAGCACGAGGGCCGGCAGGTCGGCCAGGAGCCGCAGCGTCGGGGTCTCGTCGAATCGGATCAGCGAGTCCAGGAACGAGGCCATGGTCAGCAGCGGCGTGTCGTTGAGCAGCGCCGTCGCGACGGCGACCATGCGCGGGCTCGCCCTGCGGGTGCCGAAGCCCGCGTCGCGCACGATCGGCTCGAAGATGCGGCGGCTCAACCGCTTCGACGCCTGCATCACCCGCGGCGCGCGCCGCACCGCCACCTGCAGCGACGACACCGCCCGCCGGTTGAGGAAGCGGGCGAGACCGACGGTGGTCAGGCCGCCGGCCGCCCCGGCGAGCAGGCCGATCCCGATGATCCGGCTGCCGATCGCCGCCGGGAACAGCCGGGCGTAGGCGAGCACCACCATCGCCCCCATCGAATGTCCGACGAGCACAACGGGACCCGTCGCGGCCACCGCGCGCAGCACGGCATCGAGATCGCGCGCCAGTTGCTCGATGGTGTACGTGGACGGATCGGCGGCGCCCGAGTCGCCGTGCCCGCGGTGGTCGTAGAACACCATGCGGGTGTCCTCGTCCCACTGGCGAAACAGCTGATCGCGCAGGAACGACCAGGATTCGGTGCGCAGGCAGTGGCCGTGTACGAACACCACGGTCAGCGGCGCGGTGTGTGAACCGAAGACGCGCACGGCGAGGGCCGTGCCGTCGTCGGCGCCGACGGTGACACGGTGGCCGTCGTAGTCGGCGGCACGAAGGGCGGTCGTGGACATAACGTGCTCCTGGGAGTCCGCTGTTGCCCGGTTGTCGATAGAGATTTCCAGCCCGTTAACGGCCCGAACCTGGCGTTACGCACGCGTTGCCGAACCGCCGCCGGGCCGCCGCTCCCGCCGCCGGGCAAGCCGACCGAAATCTTCGGGTATCGAGCGCTGGGGGTAGACAGCAGTAGATTTCCGAACGGAAGTCGATATCCATCTAGGACCTGAACGGTCCTAGATGGCTCCTACCGTTGCGGTCATGAGCTTCGAGAGCAGCGAGATTCGCCCCTTCCGCATCGACATCCCGCAGGCCGAGCTGGACGACCTGCACCGGCGACTGGCCGAGACCCGATGGGCCCCACAGCTGCCCGGCGAGGGCCGCAGCCGGGGCGTGCCCGTCGCCGAGCTGCGGGAGCTGGCCCGGTACTGGGGCGAGCGGTTCGACTGGCGGGCGCAGGAGGCGGGCCTCAACGAGTTTCCGCAGTTCCTGACCGAAATCGACGGCATGGACGTGCATTTCGTGCATGTGCGGTCCGCCGAGCCGGACGCCCTGCCGCTGGTGCTCAATCACGGCTGGCCCAACTCGTTCGTGGAATTCGCGGAGTTGATCGGCAGGTTGACCGATCCCCGGGCGCACGGTGGTGACCCGGCGCGGGCCTTCCATGTGGTGGTGCCCTCGGTGCCCGGGTACGGGTTCTCCGCGCCGCCGCGCGAAACCGGCTGGAGCGCCGAACGAGTCGCGCGGATGTGGGTGGAGTTGATGTCCCGGCTCGGCTACGACCGGTACGGCGTGCAGGGCGGCGACTTCGGCGGCTACGTGGCCACGGCGATGGCCGAGGCGGCGCCCGATCGCGTGGTGGGCCTGTATATCACCGGCGGCCTGGGCTTTCCGACAGAGCAGGACCTGCCGGACCTCGACGACGAGGAGCGCGCGGCCTACGAGGCGCTCATGTCGGCGGACTGGGTGAACGGCGTCGACCACCATGCGCTGCTGCGGTCGGCGCCGCAGACCTTCTCCTACGGCTGGAACGACTCGCCGGTCGCGGCGCTGGGCTGGATGCTGCAGAAGTTCCACGATTTCAGCGCGGGCGGGGACCTGTCCGAGGCGATCGACCGCGATGCGCTGCTGACCAATGTCGGTCTCTACTGGTTCACCCAGACCTGCGGCACCTCGGCCTGGTCGTACTACGCGAGCAGCGGGTTCGCCTGGCCGACGGGGTCGGCGACGGTACCGACCGGGGTGTACAGCGGCGACTCCCCCAGCATCCGCCGGCTCGCCGAGCGCACAGCGAAGATCGTGCACTGGCCGGTGGGCAATGCGGCCGGTCACCACTTCATCGCCATGGACCAGCCCGACGCGTACGCCGCCGACCTGCGCACCTTCTTCTTCGCCGTCGCGAGATAGGGCTCGTGAGGAAAATCTACGGCTATCGAGTCAATGGACTAGATAGCCGTAGATTTTCATGACCTCGCGGTCGTCCGGTCGGCGTCCGGAGCTCTACGGTGCGGTGTCCGTGCGGGTCGACGGCAGGAACGGCGTCAGCAGGTTCTCCTCGGTGGACGGGCCGAACTGCCAGTCGGCGATCCAGGGGCCGGTGCCCTCGCTGGGGTCGAGCACGCCGCCCTCCAGCCACTGGTAGCGGCCGTCGAGCACGCCCCGGGCGACCGCCGTATCGGCGTCGTCGGTGTTGTCCCACAGCGCATCGAACAGCCGCTGCACCCGCAGGCGGGCCTGCCGGCAGAACGTGTCGGCCAGCTGCTCGGCCGCCGCGCCCTCCGGGCCACCCTGCACGCGCAGCGCCTGCGCCCGCACGCACGCCGCCGACATCGCGAACAACTCGGCCCCGATATCGACGACCCGGCCCAGGAAGCCCTGCCGGTACTCGAGCCTGGCCTGCCAGCGGCCCATCGCGTACATCAGCGACCGCGCCTGCTTGCGCGACATCCGCTCGACGAAGCGCAAATGCTTTGCCAGCGGGCCGAATTCGGTGTACGTGGCGGGCATCGTGCCGCGGCCGACCGCCAGCTGCGGGAACCACTTGGCATAGAACCCGGTGGCCCCGACCGCCGCCTTGGCCTTGTCCTTGAACTCGGCCTTCCGATCGACCAGGGCGCCCGCCGCCGTCATATGCGCATCGGCCATCTCCCGGGCGATCAGCAGCCGCATGATCTCGCTGGAACCCTCGAAGATCCGATTGATGCGCAGGTCGCGCACCAGCTGTTCGGCATTGACGGCGCGTTCGCCGCGGGCCCGCAGCGAGGCCGCGGTCTCGTAGCCGCGCCCGCCGCGAATCTGCACCAGCTCGTCGGCGATCGCGCAGCTCATCTCCGACGCCCACAGCTTCGCCAGCGCCGCCTCGATGCGGATGTCGTTGCGATCCTCGTCGCACATGGTGCCGGACAGATCCAGCGCCGCCTCGAGCGCGAAAGTCGTTGCGGCGATGAAGGACAGCTTCGCGCCGACGGCCCCGTGCTCGCCGACCGGCCGCCCCCACTGCACGCGGGCGGCGCTCCACTCGCGGCCGATCTTCAACGACCACTTGGCCGCCGCCGTGCACAGCGCGGGAATGGCCAGCCGACCGGCGTTGAGAGTGGTGAGCGCGATCTTCAGGCCGTCGCCCTCGCGGCCGATCAGGCTGCTCCTGGGCACCCGCACGTTGTGCATGCGGGTGACGCCGTTCTCGATGCCGCGCAGGCCCATGAAGGCGTTGCGGCGCTCCACCGTGATGCCCGGCGAATCCGCCTCGACCACGAATGCGGAGATACCGCCGCGGTGCCCCTCGCCGCGCGGCACCCGGGCCATCACGACCAGCAGTTCGGCCACCACACCGTTGGTGGTCCACAGCTTCACGCCGTTGAGCTCGTAGGCCTCGCCGTCGTCGGTCGGGGTCGCGGTGCTGGCCATGCGGGCAGGGTCGGAGCCCACGTCGGGCTCGGTGAGCAGGAACGCGCTGACGGCGCCTTTCGCGCAGCGCGGCAGGAACTCCCGCTTCTGCTCCGGGGTACCCGCCAGCTTCAGCGGCTCCGGCACGCCGATCGACTGATGGGCCGACAGCAGCACGCCCAGGCTGGGGTGGGCGGAGCCGACGATCATCAGCGCCTTGTTGTAGCCGACCTGCGAAAGTCCCTGTCCGCCATACTCTTCGGGGATCTTGAGGCCGAAGCAGCCGAGTTCGGCCAGACCCTTGACGTAGTCGACGGGGATCTTCGAGTCGGCCTCGATGACCGCGCCGTCGATGGTCTCGACATACGCGCGCAGCCGCTTCAGGTAGGCCTCGGTCTTGGCCGCGTCCTCGGCCGAGGGCCGCGGGTAGGGATGGATCAGGTCGAGCCGGAATCGACCGAGGAACATCTCCTTCGCGAATGACGGTTTGGCCCAGGTGGTTTCCCGAGATTCTTCGACGAGTGCGCGGGCCTGTTCTTCGGTGGCGTCGACTTTCGCGGTGGTCGTCATGATGTCCTCCATCGGACGTGATCAGAATCACATCCGAGTGTAGGAAATTTTGTTACTCGCCGGTAGGTCTGGCGGGCGACAGATCTGCACCGAAATCCGGATGATCTTGTCGCGCCGCGATTGTCGACTTGACAGCGGCGGTCCGGATGTGGGGTGCTGGCCTGGGGCTCGGGTGACGGAGGATCGGGTTCTCTTCGGAGGAATAGGGATGCTGTTGCGGCCAGGGCAGGTGTTCGCGGGCTACACGATCGTCCGTGTGCTGGGCGCGGGCGGGATGGGCGCGGTGTATCTCGCCACCGATCCGGAGCTGCCGCGACAGGTGGCGTTGAAGGTGCTCGACGAGCGGCTGGGCGCGAATCCGCGCTATCGCAGCCTGTTTCGGCGCGAGGCCGAGATCGCCTGCCGCCTGGATCACCCGAACGTGGTCTCGGTGTTCAACCGCGGCGAGGAGGGCGACGCGCTGTGGATCGCGATGCAGTACGTGGCGGGTACCGATGCCGGGGAGCTGGTCCGCGCCACACCGTCGGGCCTGCCGCCGCAGCGTGCCGCGCACATCGTGTGCGAGGCCGCGCGCGGGCTGCAGCACGCCCACGACCAGAACATGCTGCACCGGGATGTGAAGCCGTCGAACCTGCTGGTGGCGGCCGGTGACGGCGACCGCGACCGGGTCCTGGTCGTAGATTTCGGGCTGGCCCGCACCGCCGACGGGGAGGCCACCGTGACCGAAACCGGTTGGCTGGACTGCACACCCGCGTACGCGGCGCCGGAGGTCCTCGCCGGGCGTCCCGTCGATCGCCGGGCGGATATCTACTCGCTCGGTGCGACCCTGCTCGCGCTGCTCACCGGGACGAATCCCGGCGGCCGCTCGCCGCGGCCCGCCGCCGAGCCCACGCAACCCGACGACGAGACGCTCGCGCCCACGCGGACCCAGCCGGAACTACCGGCGGCCCTGGATGCCGTGATCGCGCGTGCCATGGCCGACCAGCCGGAGCAGCGCTATCAGAGCTGCGCCGAATTCGGGCAGGCCGTCGCGGAGGCGGTGCGCGAGAGCGAATCCCCCACGCGCCGTGCGTTTCTGCCCGCTGTCCTGCGCGGCGGCGGGCGTCCGGGAAGAGGTGGCGTGCGTCCGCTCGCCGTCGCCACCGCGCTCGCGGTCGTCGTCGCGGCCGCCGTCGTCGCGGTCACCCTGCTCCCCGAGGAGTCCGAAACCCGCAGTGCGCCACCGCCACAGCCGAAGCCACCGGCGACGACCAAGCACTGCTACTGGACCACCCGGGTGCCGGTCGGCAATGACAGCTACATCGAATTACCCAGTGGTGCAGACGGTCACGACGAGGCGAAGTGTGTGCTCACGGGCGGTGATCGCGGCGACGCGGTCCTCGCGGTACAGCGAGCGCTGCGGCTGTGCCACCACATTCCGCTGGAGACCGACGGCCGGTACGGCGATGCGGTGCGCGGCGCGATCCAGCATCGGCAGACCGAGACCGGTGCCCGGGTCGACGGCCTCTACGGGCCGGAGACCCGTGCGAAGAGTCTGCGGTGGCCCGTATTCCGTTCCCCGGATAACACATTCGCCGATCGCTGCGTTCCGGCGCCCTGACGCCGTGCCGGGTCATGTGCTGACGCTGCGGAGGTACCTGCCGAAGTGCGGCACGGTGAACCCGATCGTTCCGCGCTCCGCCGAGTAGATCAGGCCCTTCTTGATCAGCCCGTCGCGCGCCGGGGACAGCGACGCGGGCTTGCGGCCCAGCTCCTTGGCGACCGTGGCGGTGGCCACGGGACCGTCGTCGCCGGACAGATCGGCCATGGCGCGCATGTACTCTCGCTCGGCCGGGGTGGCGCGTTCGTAGCGGGAACCGAAGAAGCCGACCGCGAGCTCCTCCTCGGCGGCCGGGGCGGCCAGCTCCACGTCCTCCGCGCCGATCGGGCTCTGCGCCGCGGCATCCCAGGTGGCCTTCCCGTAGGCCTGCACGAAGTACGGATAGCCATCGGCCTTGCGGTACAGCACATCCAGGGCCGCCTCGGTGAACTTGACCTGCTCGCGCTCGGCCGGCGCGATGAGGGCCAGATCGGCGGATTCGCGGTCCAGCCGGTCGATGCGGTGGTATCCGAACAGCCGCTCCGAGTAGCTCTTCTGCGCCGACAGCACCGCGGGCAGATGCGGCAGCCCCGCCCCGACCACGATCAAAGGCGTTGCCTCCTGGCTCAGTTCGTGGCAGGCGCCGCAGATGGCGGAGATGTCGGCGGGCCCCAGATCCTGCATCTCGTCGATGAAGATCGCGATGCCGACGCCGATGTCGTGGGCCAGCTGCCCGGCCTCCATCAGCAACTCGACGAGATCGATCTCGATATCGCCGGAGTCCGCGCGGCCGGTGACGGCCGGGACGTCGATGCCCGGCTGCCAGCGGTCGCGCATGCCCTTGTCGGCCGTGGCGCGCAGCGCGAAAGCCTTGAGGATGCCCAGGAAGTCGTCGACCATCTCCGGATTGCGGTGTGCCACGGCGATCTGCCGTACCGCCATGTGCAGCGCGGAGGCCAGCGGGCGGCGCAGTTCCTGGTCGGGCCGCGCCTCCATCTTGCCGGTGCCCCAGCCGCGCGAGCGGGCGGTGGAGCGAAGCTGGTTGAGCAGCACGGTCTTTCCCACCCCGCGCAGGCCGGTCAGCATCACGCTGCGCTCGGGGCGGCCGCGCGAGACGCGTTCGAGCACGATGTCGAAGGCGTCGAGCTGCTTGGCGCGACCGGCGAGCTCGGGCGGCCGCTGTCCGGCACCGGGGGCATACGGATTCCGCACGGGGTCCATGCCCGTACACCGTAGCCCGTTGTGACCGAATTCTGGGGACATCTACCGAATGCCCTAGAAACAGCTATCGTTCGGCATCGAGATCCGGCGCGGTGCCCGACTCTTTACGCTTGTCTTGTTCGAGCAGCGGTTCCCAGCGCAGGGAGAGGGTCATGTCGGAGGAGTCCATACCCACTGTCGCCGAGGTGGTCGAGTCCTGGAACGTGCCGGAGAACGCTCCGGTCGCGGCGCAGATCCGCAACAACATCCTGGTGGCGATCGAGCGCGGTTACGACGATCCGCAGCTGGTCGCCGATCTGGCCGTCGGTCCGCTGGTGATGGCGCTGGGAGAACTCGAGATCGGGCTGGCCGACGCCCGGCGGCGGATCGCCGAACTGGAGCAGGCGCTCGACGCGCGCCGTCCACCCCGGTAACGCCGCCGCTTCTCGGTTCGATAACACCGTTGTCCGAGTCGATACCGCGCCGTGACCAAAGGGCGCGAGCACGCGAAATCGCGCGCCGTCCTGGGGATTTGTGGACGGATATCAACACGCGGCCGTGTGGGGTGGACAACACAGCCGGGTAGTCGTAATCTCTTCGTGACCGATGGAGTCAGTCGCTTCGCAGGCGAGGCGGCCCATCGAGTCACCGCCTAATCGGAGGTCGGGCGGGCAGCCCGATCGCCGAGCCGGGGACCCATGTTTGTGGGGTGAATCCCCTTCGGCCACACGGCCGGTGGGGTAGGGCCGATCTTCCCGGCCCGAACCCGTCAGCTAACCCGGTCGGCGGTGGGCAGGAAGAAACAGGAGACTCAGCTCGGTGGGTAAACACAGCTTGCAACGGGAATCTCGGCTCCCGAATTCCGTGAAGGGTGCGCTGGTTTTCGGCGCCGTCGCCGCTTCCACTGGCGCCATGCCGGCCATCTCGGCACAGGCAGCCACCATCAACGTCCCCGGCTTCGGCAACTTCGACGTGCCGGTCGGCCCGGAGTTCGACCAGCAGGTCGCCCAGGCCAACCAGGCCCTCGCCGACCACGCCGACCAGATCAAGGGTGCCCAGCAGGCCCTGGCGCCGCAGGCGATGCCCGGTCCGGCGGCCCCCGGTGCCGCCCCGGCGATGCCCGGCTTCATGCAGCAGCAGGTCACTCCGGCGGGCGAGGCGCTCGACGCCGCCAAGACCAAGATCGGCGCCCAGTACGTCTGGGGTGGCAACGGCCCGAACGGGTTCGACTGCTCCGGCCTGGTGAAGTGGGCCTACAAGCAGGTCGGCATCGACCTCCCGCGCACCAGCTTCGAGCAGTCGCACGTCGGCAAGCCGGTCGCCTACCAGGACCTGCAGCCCGGCGACCTGATCATCCAGAACGGCGGGGGCCACGTGGCCATGTACGCCGGCGACGGTCAGATCCTGCACGCGCCCCAGGCCGGTGACCCGGTCGAGTACGCGCACCTGGATCCCGACTCGATCGTCACCGCCCGCCGGGTCGGCTAGTTCCGTTCCGCTCGGCGCGTAATCTTCTGGACGTATGCGCGGAGAGACGGATCGGCAACGGTCACAGCCCGGTACGGCCCGGGTCGACTCCTGGGTGTGGGCTGTGCGATTGTTCAAGACCCGATCGGCGGCCGCGACCGCCTGTCGGGGTGGGCATGTCCGCGTCAACGGCGTCGCGGTCAAACCCGCACATCAGATCAAGCCCGGCGACGAGGTCCGCGTCCGTGTCAACGGAGTCGAGCGCATCGTCGTCGTGGAGCGCATCATCCTCAAGCGCGTGGGCGCGGCGATCGCGGCCCAGTGCCTGATCGATAAGTCTCCGCCGCCCCCTGCCCCTGAAATTCTCGCGTCCATGCCCCGCCGCGATCGCGGCAGCGGGCGCCCGACCAAACGCGAACGGCGCGAAACGGACCGGCTCCTCGGACGTGACGGCGCCACGTGATTGTGTGCAGCGCGCAGCGATGCCTCGCCCGCTCGGGGGCAGATGGGGTCATGGGCGCGCTTGGCCGGGTAAGGCGTTCGTCGGTGGGTGCAAAACCGGCTCGACGCGCTGCGAGTCGACAATAACCCGACATTTGCTATCGGTGGAAGGTTTTCGCCGGAATTGCGCCAACTCGCAGTTGGTTACGTCGCCACCTCGGTGAATCTCGCGGCGGCTCCCCGGGCTCAGCGCCCGGATCGGATTGCTGCTCCGTCCGAAACCACTCGGGCCGTCCGTTCTGGGAGGAGGCCGCGCAGGCGCGTGGCGAGGGGTGAGGTGTCATCGGTGACCGTGTAGTCGACCGCCAGGAGGTTCGGCGCTCGGTGGCTCAGGACGACCGACAGGGCGGCGGTACCGCGTGCGACGTCGAACGGCGTGATACCGGCGCGGAGCAGGCGCGCATGGTCGGCGGATGCGGTCGGGCCGGATATCCAGTCACCCCAGCCGATACTGATGATGGGCTCGCCGGTTCGGTTGCGGGCCAGGGCATCCAGGGCGGCATGCGCGGCGGCATCGGCCGCCCGGCCGCAGGCGCCGAGCGCGCCGGTGGCCGAGGAGGAGAGCAGGACGAAATCGATCGGGTCGGTGCCGGTGAGATCGAGGAGATTCGCGGCCGCGCCCACCCTCGGTTCGAAGGAGTCGGCGAGCAATCGCGGTGTGACGGAGCGGAATTCGGCCCGTCGCCGAATGCCCGCCGCGTGCACGACCCCGCGGATCGTCGACCCGCAGGCACGAATGTCGAACAGCGCGTTGGCCAGATCGGCGCGGTCGGTGACATCGCAGCGGACCACGACGATCCGGTCGTCGAGGCCCTCGTGGAGCCGTGGCAGCGGGCGCGGGGTGCGAGTGAGTACCACGACGTCGCGGGCGCCCGCGTCGAGTAGCCACCGGACCGCCACCGAGCCGAGGGCGCCCAGGCCGCCGGTCACCACATAGGTGCCGCCCGGGCGCACGGCGATCGGTGCGGGCGCCGCGGACGCGGGCCGGAAGCGGCGCGTGCGCAGCGCGCGGCCGTCCACCAGAACCTCTTCGGGCCCAGCGGGATTCAGGATCAGGTCGACGGTGGGTGCCGGATCGTCGCCGCCGGCCCAGACGAGACGCATCGGTCGGCGCGACTCCAGCTGCAGCGACCGGGTCAGCCCGGCGATCGCGTTCTGTGTCAAGGAGTCTCGGTCCCGCAGCACCAGGCACAGCGTCGCCGTCGCGGCATCGTCCCGCACCCGCTGCAGGAGATCGAGCATGCCCGCGATGTCCGGGAGTGGCGAGTCGGAGCGGTCCGCATCGGGCCAGACCAGGGCGACCGCCGTCGGCGTCGCGTGGTCGGTCAGCATCGAGGCGACGATCGGCCCCGCGTCGGCCGGGTCGCGTGCCACGCGCAGCGTCGGCACCCGGTGATCGAGCTGTCGTTCCAGGGCGGTCGCCAGTGCGGATTCACCGACGACGAGCACGCGCCGGAACGGTGGAACGGATTGCGCGGCAGCATGTTCGGGTTCCGTAACCCAGCACTCCTCGCTCAGAATCGACCGCGCCCACTCGGTGGCCGTGGCCACGGTGGGGTCGTAAACGGCTGCGCCGCGCCATATTTCCGCTGTCGTGTTCTCGTGGCCGTTCGTGGCTTGCGTGGCCGACTGCGTGCTGCCAGCGGGGACGGTAGCGGCCGATCGTCCGGATCCGATGCCGTCCCGTGGGGTCCGGGAGCTGTCCTCGCCTCGGTCGTCGCCTTCCGGAACGCGTTGTGCGGGCGATGCTTCGGCGGCCGCGGTGCGCCCGACCCGGCCGTCGGCGTACATCCTTGCCACGGCGGCGAGAAAGGTCTCCGCCTCGCTGTCGCGGCTCGCCATCGGATACGTCGAATCGCGGAACTTCGCATGCTCGCGCACGGCGGTCTCCAGGACCGGATGCGGTGCCAGCTCCACCACGGTCGAGACACCCTCGGATACCGCCCTGTCCAGGGCGGCCGCCAGATCCACCGGCCCGCAGACACTCTCGGACCAATAGTCGGCGGTCAGCTCGGCCGTGGTGATCACCCGCCCGCGACGCACGGTCGAGTAGATCGGCACCCGCGGGGCGGTGGGAGCGAGGCCCTCCAGGTGAATCATGAAGTCCGGCAATATATCCGCCATTGATAGACGGTTCCGGGCAGACCCGTCGGCGAGCAAGCGGGCGGGCAGATCGCGCCGCCGAGCACGGCGCACCAGCGTCTCCACATAGCGCGGCACGCCGGACACGACCACCGAGCGCGGACCGTCCACGGCCGTGATCGCGACCGCGCCGCGCACCGGCTCCACCAGACGTCGCACCTGCTCCGGGGTCGCGGTGAGGACGGCCGTCGCGCCCGCGGTGTCGGTCCGCCCCAGGGCTCGCCCGCGCGCCACCGCGACGCGTGCGGCGTCGGACGGCGCCAGTGCCCCGGCCACCACCGCGGCCGCGATCTCGCCCACACCGTGTCCGGCCACGGCATCGGCACGAATCCCCCAGTCGTGCAGCAGCTTCGCCAATGCCAGCTGATAGACGAACAGCGCCGGGTGGGCGGCGTCGGGAGTCTCGAGGCTCTTGGCGAATCCGTGTCGGGGTGTCCACACCCGCCGTCCCCCGGCGCGGACCACCGCATCGGCCGCCGCATCCACCGCCTGCACGAACACCGGATACCGCGCCGCCAGCGCCCGTCCCATCCGGGCATGCTCGCCGCCCTGCCCGGAGAACAGGAACAGCACACCGCCCGGCGGATCCGGCGATTCCCGGCCCGCGGGCGCGGGTCCGGAAGGGTATGCGGGCGGAGGCTCGGTCATGGTGTTGCGCAGTGCTCGTGTGTCGTGCGGTGCCCCATGTCGGTGCTCCCTCCCCGCGTTCGGCGGAGATCACCGGCGCTCCGGTGTCCCCCGGCGATTATGCCGAGAACTTGCCCGGCGCAGAAGAGGCTTCCGAGTGGCGTCCACCATCGCCTACCGTGGCGCCGTGAGGAATGAACCGTCAACACAGTGTGTCTCGCGCACGAGCGAGCCGACTGCACGGCGTGCGTCGCGCACGCCGGAGCCGAGCGCCGACGAGGTGGCGTCGTGAGTGAACCGACCCGACCGGACCTGGCCGCCGGGCGTCGCGGGGCGATGAGCGCGCTGACCGACTGCTGCGCGGCGCTGGCTGCGACGCCGCGCCGCCTGGTGCGCCCGCGCCGCCCCGACCCGCTGTTCCTCGCGGGACTGGAGGTGGCCCCGCTTCCCCCGGCCCGCCACACCGTCGCCCTGACGGCCCTGGCGCAGGCCCGGATGTCGGCACCGGCCGCCGTCGTCGCCGAGGGCATGCGCAGCCTGCGGTCGCTGCCGATGGCGATGGGCGCCTTCCTGATCGAGCATCCGCAGGCTCGGTTCCTGGTCGATCCGGCGCTCTGCGCGGGTGTGCACAAGCGGGTGCTACCGGGTATGCCGTTCCCGGTCGGTCTGCTGGTCTCCCCCGAGAAGCCGGTGCTGGGCCTGGCGGACGCGCTGGCGGGCCGCGATCTGTCCGGCGACGATATCGATTTCACCCTGGCCACGCACCTGCACTGGGACCACGTCTCGGGCCTGCTGGAGCTGCCGGAGTCGGTCGAATTACGTGTTCCCGGAATCGAATACGAATGGGCGATGCACGGTGAGCACGCACCCTACGGTGTCGTGCGCGCGCCGCTGCGGGACCGCCGCATCGGTGCCGTCGAATGGGACGGGCCGCCGGTGCTCACCTTCACCCGCAGCCATGACCTGTTCGGCGACGGCGCGGTGCTGCTGGTCGACATGCCCGGCCACACCCCCGGCAGCCTCGGTGTGCTGCTCGCGGTGGACGACGGCACGCGGGTACTGCTGGCGGGCGACGCGGTCTGGAACACCGTGCAGATCACGATGATTCGCGAGAAGGCACCCATGCCCGGCCGGCTCTTCGACGCCGACCGCGACAAGACCTTCGAAACGATCCAGCGCCTGCACGCGCTGCCGGACGGCATCGAGGTCATCGCCAGCCACGACTACAACGCGGTACTCGCCCGCGCCTGAGGAGCCGTGGTGCGCGTCATATGAATCCGCCTGTCACAAGATCCGGGTCCGCGCCATCTCTTGTTCGTTCAGATCGACAGCAGTCGGATCAACGGCTGCGGCTGCTGCACCGATGCCCACAGCGCTCAGGCGACGAAGGAGCTGAGGCGGGCGTTGATCAGCGATTCGGCCTCCGTGACCATGCGAGAGATCAGTTCGTCACAGGTGGGGATGTCGTCGATGAGGCCCTGGACCTGGCCCGCGGACCAGATGCCCGCGTCCAGGTCGCCCTCCTCGAAGACCCGGCGGCCGCGGGCGCCGGCGACGAGATCGCGCACGTCCTCGAACGTGCCTCCGGCCGCCTCGATCTCGACGACCTTGCGGCTGATCTCGTTGTCGGCCACGCGGGCGGTATTGCGCATGGTGCGGAAGATGAGCTGGGTATCGCGCTCGGTGTGGGCGACGATCTGCTCCTTGACCTTCTGATGCACGGCCGACTCCTGGGTGCACAGGAAGCGGGTGCCCATGTTGACGCCGTCGGCGCCCAGCGCGAGCGCGGCCACCAGGCCGCGGGCGTCGGCGATACCGCCCGAGGCGACGATCGGAATGTCGAGGGCCTTGGCGGCGGCGGGGATGAGGATCAGGCCGGGCACGTCGTCCTCGCCCGGGTGCCCGGCGCATTCGAAGCCGTCGATGGACACGCCGTCGACGCCGATCTTCTGCGCCTTGAGCGCGTGCCGGACGCTGGTGCACTTGTGCAGCACCTTGATCCCGGCCTCCTTGTAGTACGGCAGGAAGGGCTCGGGATTGCTGCCCGCGGTCTCGACGATCTTCACGCCCGACTCGATGATCGCGCGCACGTACTCCTCGTACGGCGGCGGGTTGATCGAGGGCAGGATCGTGACGTTCACGCCGAACGGCTTGTCGGTGAGCTCGCGGGCGCGGGCGATCTCCTTGCGCAGGTCCTCGGGCGTGGGCTGGGTGAGCGCGGTGATGAATCCGAGGCCACCGGCGTTCGCGACGGCCGCGACGAGTTCGGCCCGGCCGACCCACATCATGCCGCCCTGCACGATCGGATGCTCGATGCCGAATTCCTCGGTGAACCTGGTGCGCAACATCGGTAGTCCTCCTGCTGTGTTCGGCGGCGGTGCTCGAGCGGCCGCCTCGCTGGCGGTGCGACCGCCGTCGGTGATCACGCAGGCATGCGCGCCCGCGGTTGCGGTCGATGGTCGCACGGGCGCGGCGCCCCGGACAACCTCGATGTAAGCCGCAGTTTGCCCTCTTCTGGGCGAGTGGCCGGAATCAGACATGATCGGAGCTGCTCGATGGCAGCGGAAATATTGCCGTTGAACTGGAAAATGATGGGATGAGAAGTGAGATGCCGATTCTTCTCTGTAACCCTTGTCACGATGAAAAGTTAGTTGGTATTCTCGCAGGTGTTCAGCCGACGGCCTGAGAGGACTACAGCATGACCACCGGTACCCAGTCGCTCGACGAGCCGATCCGGTCGCGCCGCAACCACTGGAACAACCAGATTGCGGCGCACGCGCTCATGCGGCCGGATGCCGTCGCGATCCGGTTCCGTGGTCAGGACACCACCTGGAAGCAGCTGCACGAGCGCTCGCTGAAGTTCGCGGACGCGCTCGCCCGTCGAGGGGTCGGGTTCGGTGATCGAGTGCTGATCCTCGCGTTGAACTACCCGGAGTACCTGGAGGCGGTCTTCGGCATCAACGCGCTGGGTGCGATCGCGGTGCCGGTGAACTTCCGGCTCACCCCGCCCGAGGTGGCCTACATCGTCGCCGACTCGGGCGCGAAGGCGATCGTCACCGACACCGTGCTGCAGCCGTTGGCCACCGGCGTCATGGCGCAGTCCCCGGCCCTCGAGACGTGCATCGTGATCGGCGGGCAGAGCGCCGAGGGCGTGGTCGGCTACGACGACGCGCTCGCCGAGGAGGGCGAACCCCATGCGCCGCTGGACATTCCGGAAGATACGCCCTGCCTGATCATGTACACCTCGGGCACCACCGGCAGCCCGAAGGGCGCAATTCTGTCCCACGCCAACATGACCGCGCAGGCGCTCACCTGTATCCGCGCCATGAACACCACGCCCGAGTCGGTCGGCTTCTGTACCTCGCCGCTGTTCCACATCGCCGGATTGGGCAGCCTCGCACCGGCTTTCCAGCTCGGCAGCAAGACCGTGCTGCATCCGCTGGGCGCGTTCGACGCCACCGAGTTCCTCGATGCCGTCGAGGCCGAGCAGGCCACCACCGCGTTCTGTGTCCCGGCGCAGTGGCAGCTGATCTGCGAGGAGCCGACGGTCAAACAGCGCAAGCTGGCGCTGGAGATGCTCAGCTGGGGCGCCGCGCCCGCGTCGAACACGGTGCTGCAGGCGATGGCCGACTGCTTCCCGAACGCGCAGAACGTCGCGGTGTTCGGCCAGACCGAGATGTCGCCGATCACCTGCGTGCTGGAGGGCCGCGACGCGCTGCGCAAGCTGGGCTCGGTGGGCAAGCCCATCCCGACGATCCAGGCCCGCATCGTCGACGACGAGATGAACGATGTCGCCCCCGGCGAGATCGGCGAAATCGTCTATCGCGGACCGACTCTCATGCAGGGCTACTGGAACAAGCCCGAGGCCACCGCGGAGGCGTTCGCCGGGGGCTGGTTCCATTCCGGAGATCTGGTCCGCACCGACGAGGAGGGCTTCGTCTGGGTGGTGGACCGCAAGAAGGACATGATCATCTCCGGCGGTGAGAACATCTACTGCGCCGAGGTGGAGAACGTGCTGTTCGCGCACCCGAAGATCCACGAGGCCGCCGTCATCGGCCGCGCGCACGAGAAGTGGGGCGAGGTCCCGGTAGCCGTTGTGGCCCTGCTGAATTCGGACGACACCCTCACACTCGAAGAACTCACGCCCTTCCTCAACGAGAACCTGGCCCGCTACAAGCACCCCAAGGATCTGGTGATCGTGCCGGAGTTGCCGCGCAACGCCAGCGGTAAGGTCGTGAAAGTCCAGCTCCGCAAGGACTATTCGGGATAGGTGCGGTCAGTGGGCGCCGCGTCGGGGAGGTCGAGGTCGGCCAGCAGGGTCCGGACGCGCCGGTGGATCTCGTCGCGGATCGGCCGCACGTCGGCCACCGGTAGCCCGGCCGGGTCGTCCACGATCCACTCCTCCTGCCGGATCTCGGGCAGCAGCGGGCATTCGTCGCCGCACCCCATGGTGACGATGACGTCGGCGGCCAGGATGATCTCGTCGGTCCAGGCCTTGGGGAACTCGTGGGAGATATCGATGCCCACCTCCGCCATGGCCGCGACCGCCGCGGCGTTGAGCGCGCCGCTCGGCTCCGATCCGCCGGACCAGGCCAGCGCCCGGCCCCGGGCGTAGTGCTCGAAGAAGCCCAGCGCCATCTGCGAGCGCCCGGCGTTGAATGTGCACAGGAACAGCACCACCGGCACGGCGTGGTCGATGCGGCCCTCCACCTTGGCGCGCGCGTGTAGTTGCTGGCGGGCGAACCGCTCGGCCAGCAGCGGGAGATACAGCTGCACGGCCGCCCGCGCCTGCAGTTGCGCGTAGGAGTCGTGGAGAAAGCGGTGAATCGTGTTGGCGTCGAACAAGATCGTGAATTCGCGCTGCAGCCGCCGCTCGGCACGGGCGAGGGCCGTGTCGTGCACGATGTCGAGAAGTCGGTAGGCCGGGGTGATCTCGAGGAACCCCGCCCGGGTCGGCCGCTCCGGCGTAGACACATCAGTCAGCGTCGCACCGGGGCCGCACCGCATCAACCAACTGCGGATGAACCGGATCGAACCGCTAGGCCACGACAGATCCGACGCGCCTGCGGCAGTATGGGTTTCATGCCACTCGATCGGACCCGCACCGCCGTCCTCGCCCTGCACTGGCAGGTGAACGTCATCGAACCCGAAGGGTTCTTCGGCCCCATGCTCGCCGAACCCGTTGCGGCGAGCGGGGTTGTGGGGCGGGCGACCGCCTTTCACGCCGCGGCGCAGCAGGCCGGGCTGCCGCTGGTCTTCACCCGCTTCACCATTCCCGTCGGCGAGGGCGGCCTGGTGCGCAACACCGGTTTCATGCGATCGGTGGCCGCGGCGCAGACGGAGTTCCGTCCGGATGCGAAGGGCTCGCCCATCATCGGGGCGATGGCGGAGCAGGCCGCGCGGGGCGCGGTGTTCGACAATCAGAAGCTGTCCGGCCTGGCCGGTAGCGCCCTGCCGGACTGGCTGGCGTCGCGCGGCATCGATACGCTGCTGATCACCGGTGTCGCAACGAATCTCACCGTGGAGCAGACCGCCCGCCACGGCACCGACCTCGGATTCACCGTGCACCCGATCGCCGACTGCGTGGCGGCCGCGGCGCCGCAGGCACACGAGGCATCGCTGGCCGACCTCGACCTGACGACCGCGGGCCCCCTGTCCGCGGCGGAGGCGCTCGACGAGCTGGGCGCGTGACCTGTTGCGGCACAGCGGAATTCATACCATGTTGTGCGCGGTGAGCCAGCGCATGATCGGCCAGCCGCAGAACACCGGCAGCCAGCAGGTCAGCACCCGGTAGAGCAGCACCGCCGGGACCCCGATCGAGGCGGGCACGCCGAACGCGGCCAGGCCACCGATCAGCGCGGCCTCCACCGCGCCGACGCCGCCCGGTGTCGGCGCGGCCGAGGCCAGCGTGCCGCCGATCATGGTGACCACCGTGACCGTGACGAACGTCGCGCTGCCGCCGAATGCCTCGATGCTCGCCCACAGCGCCCCCGCCATGCCGAGAGTGATTGCGGCACAGCCGCCCACGATCATCGCCAGCCGCGACGGGCTGTGCGCGAGGTCGCGCAGCTCGCGCACCACCTCGGCCAGCTGGGGCCGGACCTCGGTGCGCAGCCAGCGCCGCACCGTCGGGACGAACATGGTCGCGCCGAGCAGGCCGAGCAGCGCACCCGCCACCAGATACAGCACGGTGGCGTCGGGGACGAAATGCGACAGATTCGCCGAAACCCCCGCCGCCACACTGAAGAACAGCAGCAGCACCACGTGCGTGATCACCTGCACCGACTGCTGTAGCGCCACGGACGCGGTGGCGCGCACCGTGCCCAGGCCGTTCTGCTGCAGGAACCGCACGTTCAGCGCGAGACCGCCGACCCCGGCGGGCGTGGTGGTGGCCGCGAAGGTGTTGGCCACCTGGGCGAGCAGCAGTTTGGGGAAGTTCACCGACTCCGAGGTGCAGCCCCACAGCGCCATGGCCGCACCGAGATAGGTGCCCATCGACACCGCCAGCCCGAACAGCGCCCACCACCAGTTGGCCGTGCGCAGTTCGGTGACGAACGTCGGCACCTGGCTGATGTAGGGATAGGCGACATAGACCAGGCCGATGAGCAGCACCAGCTGGATGATCTGGCCGCGCGTGTACCGGGTGATCCGCGCGGCCTCGATGCGGTCCTCACCGGTCTGCTGCTGGACCTCCGCCCGCACCTTCTTCATCAGATCGCCGGAGTCCGGGACCGACTTGCGCACGGGCGCCGGTATCGCCGAATTCGTCAGCCGCCGTGAGGCATTGAGCACGGCCTGCTCGCCGCAGACCGCAATGGCGGTGCGCACCACCGGCTCCACGCCGAACAGCGCGCTCGTGGACAGCAGCAGCTGTGCGGTGTCGGAGGAGAATCGCGGCTCGTAGGAACCGAATTCGGCGGCCATGAACCCGCCGAACAGCACCCGGCCCTCGACCACGCGGATCTCCTCGGCGCGCAGGTCGCCGTGCGAGATCTGGGCGCGGTGCATGTTCTGCAGGGCGCGCCACACATTGGTGAGCACCGCCTCGCTGTCCGACGCGGACAGCGCCGTGCCGCGCGGCACGGTGTGCGCGTACAGCGTCCATCCGCGTTCCAGCGCCGCGACGGTGAGCGGCTTGTTGCTGGCCAGGCCCACGTCGCCGATGGCGATGCCCATCAGCGCGCGGTGTTCGACCGCGCGGCGCAGCGATGCGAAGGCCGGGGCCCGCTCGCTGCTGCGGAAGGTCGCCCAGCGGCGCAGCTGCCGCAGCATGCCCCAGCTGCGCTGGTTCTGGCCGTACAGTTCCACCGTCAGCCGGTGTTCCGGGCCGGTCTCCGCCGACAGCAGCAGCGGTCCGGGACCGGCGGGGCGCAATACGGTGAATCCGGTGACCGTATAACCGCGTTTGGCCAGCACCCGCACCGCGGCATCCAGCGGCACCTCCAGCGCGGGCGTGCCGACCAGCAGCACGATCACCGCACCGACGCACCACCCGACGGCCAGGCCGAACATCGCCCGCGACGGCACCACCAGACTCACGAACAGGTGCAGCGGCACGAACGCCAGCAGCAGCGCCCACCACCAGCGCCGCCACGACGCGGGCAGCCACGGGCTGGCCACGGTCAGCATGGCGGTGAGCATCGCGATCCAGCGCGGGTCGTCGAGGAACTGCGACAGAAAGGTGTTCAGCTGCTTGGGCACCGCCAGATGCCACTGCGGCGCCGAGAGACCGGTGCCGGTGATCGACAGCAGCACCACCGCGATCAGGCCCGCCGTCAGATAGCCGAACAGCAGCGTCCACTGCCAGCGGAAGATCAGCCGGACCAGGATGGCGAAGGGCAGCGCCACGATCGCCACGCCGTAGCACAGATAGACCAGATTCGACTGATCCGGCGTGAGGATGCCGACGATATCGGAGACCGAGCGCTCCAGCGCCTCCCAGCGTGACCGGGTGATCAGCGATCCCGCGACGACCAGCGCCACCAGCAGAGCCGACAGCACCACGCGGAGGATGTCGCTGGTGCGCCGGATCCGTGGCTGCAGCAGGCTGCCGGAGACGGGAATCTCCCGCCCGTCGACTCGCATGTCGTATCGGATCTTTCGGATCGAGGGAGCGGCGTCGGTCCCGGGGTCGGCTCGCGTGTGAGTATGCAGCAGCGCCGCGAGCCGACCGGTGGCAACACGCCGCTGCCACCGCGCGGGTGCCGGTCGCGCCCGCTCGGCAGCGCCGTCCCGGGTGTCTCGGCCGGGCGGGCTCACACCGTCGGCTCGGGTCGGGCATGACGCCCGCCGGCGGTCGGGGACACGGTCAGGTCGCCCCGTGCGGCGCCCGGGATATCGCCGACCGATCGAGCGCCCGCGACCCCGTTGCCCGCCTCCCCCTCGGACCCGCCGACGCTGTAGACGCCGCCGGTCATCGTGCCCGCGTCGAGTTCGGCGATGGACGCGGCCACCTGGTCGGTCGGCACCAGCGCGGGAAAGGAGTTGGGGGCGATGGCATTCGCGCGCACCCCGAACTCGGCGAATTCGGCGGCCAGATGGCGGGTCAGCTGGTTGAGCGCCGCCTTCGAGGCCGCGTAGATCGCCTGCCCGCCCGGATAGACCTCGGAACCGGAGATGCTCGAGACATTGACGATATTGCGGTTGCGGGCACGGTTCTCGGCATCGCTGTGCAGCCACAGCCGCTGCGCCAGCCGCGTCGAGAACCGCAGCGGCACACCGACATTCAAGGCGAAATGCGGGTCGAACTCGTCCAGCGCGGCGTCGCCGTCGACGACACCGCGCGGCTGCATCCGGGTGTGGGCGGCATTGTTCACCAGCAGATCCACGGTCCCGAACTTCGCCAGCGCCAGGTCGACCACCCGTTCCACCTCACCGTCGCGGCTCAGGTCGGCGCGCACCACGAAGACGCGGGAGGCGTTCTCGGGCAACGGCGTCGACGGCTCCAGCGGATCGATGAACCATTCGTCCTGCGACGGAGCGGCGGGCACCCGGGTGCGGCACACCGCGACGATGTCGTAGCGGGTGTGGAAGGCGCGGCAGAAGGCGTCGCCCAGGGTGCCGCCCGCTCCGGTCAGCAGGCAGACGCGGCGGTTGTCACCAGTCGGCAATGCGATCTCCTCCCCAGCGGCGTACCGCCTCGTCCTTGGGCCGGTGCAGCCACATCACCACGCAGTTGCGGGCGGCAGCATTGGCACCGACGAAGGTGTGCCACGACCGCGGCGTGCACTCGAACACCACCATCGAATTGTTCAGCGGCGGAACCAGTGTCGTCGATCCCGGCGCGGCATTCTCGCCCCCGTCGGCATGCGCGAACAGCCCGGTTTCCCCGCCGTCGCCCGGCCGCCACGGCTCGTTGTTCAGATAGAACAGCACCGCGACCGCGCGCACCAGCTCGCGCGCAGCGGTTCCCGCGGGCCGCTCGCCGGTGCGCAGATCGATCGTGGGGCCGGGCAGCCCGACCGCGCCGGATTCCGGCGGTTCCGCAGGGAACCAGGCCGGTGTCAGATCGTGATGCGGCCAGCCCCGCGGACTGCCCGGCGCGTGATGATGCAGCGAGCCTTCGACATCGCCGCTGGCCCGCACCCCGGCCACCCGCTCGATCAGGTCGTGCCAGGCCCGCGACAGGAACACCTCCAGCGGGCCGTTGCGCACCGCGACCAGACTCAGTCCCGTCGCGCTGTAGCCGTCGGCGACCGGTGTGAACCGGCCCTGTTCCCGGTGCACCCGCTCGAATTCCTCGGCGAGTCGCCGATAGAACTCCGCCACGAACACGTCGCGGACGTACACGTGCGGAAACGGCCGAGCCCGGCGGATCCAGCGGCGATGTGCCAGCAGATCGGTGAACCACCGCGGTAGCGGCGCCTCGGTTGCCATGCGTACTCCCTCCCGGACAATCCCCCGAGATCCTATTGCGTGCACGTTGTGGGTGGATTCCGGCCTTTGTCCCGACAATGACCGTTGAGCGTGCAACGATCACTCTGTGGTTCGTGACGTCCGTATCTGCTTCGTGGGGGATTCGCTGGTTGCCGGGTTGGGAGATCGGCAGTGCCTGGGCTGGGCGGGCCGCCTCGCGGCGCGGGCCGCGGGGGCGGGGCAACCACTGACCTACTACAACCTCGGCGTCCGCCGGCAGACCTCCACCGAGATCGCGGAGCGCTGGGAGGCCGAATGCGCGCCGCGGCTGCCCGCCGACGTCGACGGCCGGGTGGTGTTCTCCTTCGGGGTCAACGACACCATGTCCGAGGACGGCCGCGCCTGGGTGGCCACGGAGCGGTCGGTGGCCAACCTGACCGCGATGCTGCGGCGGGCGCGCGAACTCGGTTGGCCGACACTGATGGTCGCGCCGCCCCCGGTCGACGACGACGAACACAACGGCCGCACCGAGAAATTGGATGCGGAGTTCTCCGAAGTCTGTGACGCCGAGGGCGTTTCGTACGTGCGCGTGCACCAGCCGCTGCGGCAGAGCGGAACCTGGATGCGCGAGGTCACCGCGGGCGACGGCTACCATCCCAGCGCCGACGGCTACGAGGAGTTCGCCGCGCTCATCGTGCCGCACTGGCTGCTGTGGCTTTCCGAACCCGGGTCAGGACTGCCCGCCGTCCGGTGACACCCCGTCGCGATGCGCGCTCTCGCGGCCGCGGGTGATCGAGGTGCCCTCCGGCAGCAGCTTCTGCACCATCGGCATCAGGTGCGGGCGCTTGGTCGCGACCAGTCCGGAACCGACCATCACGCCGAGCGCGATGGCCATGATGGTCAGCAGCGTGGTGACGATGACGTGCACGCCGTCGCTACCCACGCCGGTGACCAGCTCGGACACCCCGGTCAGTCCGATGGTGCCCGGCACCAGCATCCAGAACGCCGGGAGGAACACCACCTGCACGGGTGGCGCGTGCCGGTCGCGCTGGATCAGGTACGCGGCCGGGACCGCGACCAGTCCACCGAGGAACGCGCCGAAAAGATCGCCGCCGGACAGTTTTCCGAGTTCCTGCGCGCAATAGGTGGCGTACAGCACCACCAGCAGCCACAGGATCGAATCCGGCGGCGCGCTGGAGCGCCAGGAATGTCCGAGGCCGATGAGCAGCACCCCCAGCACCGGCGCCCACCAACCCAGCTGCACCACCGTCTCGATCCGGTGCGGGTCGGTCCCGATGATCTGCAAACCCACCAGGATCCCGAACGCCAGCAGGAACAGCATGTTGATGCCGTAGACGAGTCGGCTGGACCCCGCCACCATCGATCCGGTCGCGAGTTCGATGGTGCCGTTGGTGAGCACCGCGCCGGGCAGCAGGGCGGCGACCGCCGGGACGATCAGCTGGGTGGGATAACCCCCGGACAACACCGCGGGAAACCCGAAGGCCAGCAGCGTAACCGTGGCCCCGGCGGCCACCGGCAGCGCCAGCCGCAGCAGCCGGAACCGGTCGGCCAGCATGATCAGCACCTGGACCACCAGGCCCAGGACGCAGTAGCCGACCAGCGCCCGGGCCGACGGGTTGAGCATCATGCCGAGGCCCAGCGTGAGCACCACATTGCCGAGCAGTTGCAGCCAGATCGCGGTCGGTGGCGGCGCGTCGAGGATGGTCTCGAGCTCGGCGGTGGCCCGCGCGGGCGGTGGCAGCGTCCGCTTGATCTCGGCGATCAGGCGGTACAACCTGTCGATCTGATCCAGGCGCAGCGTGCCGACATCGGCGTCGAGCAGGTCGATATAGGTATTGCCGCCCGCATCCTCGACGCGCACGAATACCGCGGTGGGCAGCACGAAGAAGCGCACCTCGTCGTAGCCGTAGCGGTGCGCCAGATCCTCGAGGATCACCTGGACCCGGTTGGTCGTCTCGACCGAGCCGATCAGCGCGACGCCCACCCGGCGCAGCAGGTCGAGCAGGTCGGTGGGGATCGGCGGCTCGTCCGGCCGCGGCGCCTCCGCGCGCTGCCGATGGTGGCCGCGTATCCAGTCGCGGACCGGGCCCGCCAGCCGCGCCGCGGCCGACGACCAGCGGCGCGGGGCGTCGCGGGGACCCATGTCGGCGCGCGCCGGAGAGCGTCGCGGCACTGCGCCTCCTCGATCGGCAACCTGATGGCTTCCCGGTGAGGCTAGCGCCTCGGTGCGCGAATCTGTGGCACGCCGACCGGTTGCCGAATCACCGATTAGTTACCGTGAGCCGTCCCGTCTGCATGGAGGAGTACGCGCCGAGCCACTTCCGGGTCGGTGCCAGGCAGGACCGAATCGAGGTTTCATCATGGGGAAAGTCGTTGTCGCCGAGTTCGTTTCGCTCGACGGATACATTCAGGATCCGCTGTGGACCGCACCGTTCTGGAGCGACGGCATCGGTCGCTACAAGGACGCCGAGATGGGCGAGGCCGACGCGCTGCTGCTGGGCCGCTCGTCGTACGAGATGTTCGCCGCGTCCTGGCCGGAGCATCCGGAGGAGGGCGACTACAAGGTCAAGATGAACAGCATGCCCAAGCATGTGGCGACGACGACCCTGACCGAACTGGAATGGAATGCCGAGCGGATCGAGGGTGATGTCGCCGAGGGTGTCGCGAAGCTGAAGGCCGACCGCAACCTGCTGCTGATGGGCAGCGGCAGCCTGATCGGCTACCTGCGCGACCACCGGCTCGTCGACGAATACCGGCTGGTGATCTACCCGGTGCTGCTCGGCAGCGGCCTGCGCCTGTTCGGCGACACCGAGCAGGAGGCGACGCTGGCGCTGGCCGAGTCCGAGGTGCTCGACAACGGGGTGATCCTCGCGACCTACCGGGTCACCGAGAACTCCGTCACCCGGCCGAGTTTCGACTGATATATCTGCGGGACCCGTTGCCGCCCGGCGGATAGCATGGGCCGGATGGGTGAGTCCGGTGAATCGAGGACAGGCGAGGCCGAACTGCACGCGCGGCGGGCCGGTTCGTTCGGCGCGGAGGCCGCGGCCTATGCCACCCATCGCCCCGACTATCCGCCCGCGGGCATCCGATGGGCGCTGCAACCACTCGGTGACATCGCCGCACCGCAGGTCATCGATCTCGGGGCGGGGACGGGAAAACTCACCGCCGGATTCGTGGACGCCGGTGCGCGGGTGACGGCCGTGGAACCCGACGAGGCGATGCGGGCGGAGTTCGCGCGGCAGCATCCCGGCGTCGCCGTCCGGGCCGGAAGCGCGGAAAGTATTCCGCTGCCGGACGATTCGGCGGACGCAGTGGTGGCCGGGCAGTCGTTCCACTGGTTCGACCCGCCGCAGGCGTTCCCGGAGATCGCGCGGGTGCTGCGGCCGGGCGGGGTGCTGGCGGCGTTCTGGAATATGCACGACTCGTCGGTCGAATGGGTGGCCGAGCTCGATCGGCTGTCGCGATCGCAGGTGTCGTTCCAGCGGCGCGCCCAGGACGCGGAGCCGTCCCATCCGCTGTTCCGGCCGTTCGAGCGTTCCTATTTTCCGCACGCCCACCGGCGCACCGCCGAGAGTCTCGCGGAGACGATCGGCACCCACTCACACGTCCTGGTCGTATCGCCGCGGGAGCGGGCCGAGATCCTCGGGCGCATCACAGGATATCTGCGCGGTCGTCCGGAGACGCGGGACGGAGAATTCGACCTTCCCTTGCGCACCTTGGTGATTCGCACCGTCCTCGGCTGACGGCGGGGCTCAGCGCGTCTCCAGCACCGCCATCGCCGCATTGTGCCCGCCGATACCGCTCACGCCGCCGCCGCGGACCGCCCCTGCGCCGCACAGGAATACATTGGGGTGCGCGGTGCCCACTCCCCAGCGGTCGGCCGGAGCGTCCCCGGCATCGTCGCTGCGGTACGGGAATTCCAGGTCGCGGTGGAAGATATGCCCGCCGGGCAGGCCCAGCTCCCGCTCGAGGTCCAGGGGAGTCTTCGCCTCGAGACAGGGACGGCCGTCGCCGTCGACGGCCAGGCAGTCGCGGATCGGCTCGGCGAGCACCGAATCCAACTGCGCCAGTGTCGATTCGACGAGATTCGCGGTCACCCTCTCGGGGTCGTCGACGAAAAGCCTTGCCGGAGCGTGTAATCCGAATAATGTGAGAGTGTGCGCGCCGCTCTCGGCGAGTTTCCCACCGAGGATCGAGGGGTCGGTGAGCGTGTGGCAGTAGATCTCCGACGGCGGGGCGGCCGGGAGGGCCCCGCCCGCGGCCTCGCGGTAGGCGCGCTCCAGCTGCGCGTATCCCTCGGCGACATGGAAGGTTCCGGCGAACGCATCGCGCGGATCCACCGCATCCCGGAGCCGGGGCAGCCGCCGCAGCAGCATATTGATCTTGAGCTGAGCGCCCTCGGCCCGGTCGGTGGGCTCCGCACCGAGCAGCCGCGACAACTCCTCCGGTGCGGCGTTCACCAGCACGTGCCGGGCGCCGACGGCACCGCCGCCGTAGCGGACTTCGGCTGTGCGGCCGTCGGTTTCGAGCGCGGTGACCTCGTGGCCGGTGCGCAGTTCGGCCCCGGCGGCGCGGGCGGCCGCGGCCAGTGCGTCGGTCAGCGCACCCATGCCGCCGAGGGGCACATCCCAATCGCCGGTGCCGCCGCCGATGACGTGGTACAGCAGGCAGCGGTTCTGGCGCAGCGCCGGATCGTGGGCGTGGGTGAAGGTGCCGATCAGCGCGTCGGTGAACACGACGCCACGCACCGTATCGTCGGCGAAGCGCGCCTCGATCGTCTCGCCCAGCGGGCGTTCGAAGATCGCCTCCCAGGCGGCGGGATCGTCGACCAGGCGCCGCAATTCGGCGCGGGTCGGCAGCGGGCCGGTCAGCGTCGGGAATACCCGTTCGGCCAACCGGCCGGTCATCGCGTAGAACCGCTCCCACGCGAGGTAGTCCGCCTCGCTGCCGGTCAGCCGGAGAAAGCTTGCGCGCGTACGGTATTCGTCGGCCGAGTCGATCAGCAGGCCGGTGTCGCCGACCGGCGTGTACGACGAGATCCGGCGGCGGCGGGTCTCGAATCGCAGGTCCAGATCCCGCACGATCGACCGCGGCAGCAGGCTCACCAGGTACGAGTACCGCGACAGCCGCGCATCCATCCCGGCGAAGACGCGCTCGGAGACCGCCGCGCCACCGGTGTGGCCGCGGCGCTCCAGCACCAGCACCGAGCGCCCGGCCCGGGCCAGATAGGCGGCCGCCACCAGTCCGTTGTGGCCGCCGCCGACGATGACGACGTCATACGAGGCATGTGTCGGCTGCATCCGGCCTGGATACCACGAAATCCGGGGCCCGGGACGCTCAGTCGGCCGGTGTCGCCGACTTCCTCGCCAGCAGGTACCCGTGCGGGCACCGCTCGTCCGGATCGGGTGGGCGCCGCAGCTGCGCGATGGTGCGGAAGCCACCGGCGAGCAGCACCTCCGACATCCGGCGCAGCGACCATCGGAAGACCGGCGCCACGCGGTGGTCGTAGGGCTGCACGTCGTGGATCTCGTCGTCGGCGGCCTGGAAGCCCAACAGCAGCGGGGCGCCGTCGGTCAGCACCCGATCGAATTCGGCGACGATGCCCGGCACCCGCTCCGGCGGCGTGTGAATCATGCTGTACCAGGCCACGAGCCCGCCGAGCGTGGCGTCGGGCAGGTCCAGCCGTTCCATCGAGCCGATCTCGAACCGCAGGTGCGGATGCGCGGCCCGGGCCAATCGGATCATCTCCGGAGACAGATCCATGCCGAACACATCCAGCCCGAGGCCGTCCAGGTGGATGGTGACCCGCCCGGGCCCGCAACCGATATCGGCGACCGGCCCGCGCCCCTGCGCCAGTTAGGCGAAGACGCCGAACATGGCGCGGTCCAGGGGCTGGGCCTGCATCACGCCAGCACTGATCTCGGCGTACAGTTCCGCCACCTCGTCGTAGGCCTCGCGGGTGCGCCGCACATCCTCAACTCCCGTCACCGCCGCGAGTTTACGGATCGGGTCCGACACCGTCCCCCGGCCGACGGCCTGCGCTATTACGGTGTTATCGGATCGCCGCCCCGGACGGCTCGGCCGTCGCGTGAAAAGTGTTCTGCCGTAATACAGTTCGCGCCCGCGGAAGATCAGGCATCATGGGCGCATGGGATCGAGAGCAGACCGCTGGGACAGCTTCGTCGAGCACCTCCGATCGGCCCCCGCCGCGCTGCCCGCCGACCTCCGCGGATCGGTGTTCGAGGCGGCCTCCGGGGGTGAGGCGTCGGCACTCCCGGAGGACTTGGCGCCGTTCGTCGACACCGTGGCCCGCCACGCCTACCGCGTCACCGACGAACAGGTCGCCACGCTGACCGCGGGCCGCTCCCAGGACGAGGTGTTCGAGACCACGGTGGTCGCGGCCGCCGGCGCCGCCGATCGGCGACTGCGGGCCGCCCTGCGCGCGATGGAGGAACGGCCATGAGACTCGATATCGTCGACCACGGGCACGACCTCCCCGGCCGCTGGACGCTGCGCGCCATGCGCGTACTCGGCCGCAGCGAGGTGCCCGACGTGATCAAGGTGCTGCTCTACCGGCACCGCTACTTCAGCACCCCCTTCGGCGACCTGCTCCAGGACCTGATGCGTGGACCGTCGGCGTGGAGCGTCGGCGAGCGAGAACTGTTCGCCACCTTCACCTCCGACCGCAACCGGTGCGACTTCTGCCGCACCTGCCACCAGACCGTCGCCGAGAGCTACCAGACGCCGGAGCTGGTGATCCGCGCGTTGCAGCGGCCCGCCGAATCCGGTCAGCGCATCGAAGTCGTCGTCGTCCTGGACTTCCTGGCGAAACTGGCCGAGGCGCCCAACGATGTGAAACCCGCCGACGTCGAGCGCGTGCGCGCCGCCGGGGTGACGGATGCGGCCCTGGAGGAAGCGGTCCGCATCAGCGTCGCGTTCCACACCATCAACCGCATCATGGACACGATGGGCGGCGTCCCGCCGCAGGGCCGGGCGCTGACGCTGACGAGGTGGTTCCTGCGCCGGATGGGCTACAACACGCCACCCACGGTGAAGTTTCTGTCCTCGGCGGGGTAGCGGGCGTGAAAACGCGTGTGCCCGATGGTTATTCCTGGGCGACGAAGGCGGGGATGCCGTGCGGTTTCGCGCGGGCCAGCTCCACTGCCGGGCCGTTGCCGATCCGCACGGTGAGCGGAAAACCGCTGCCGCTGCGCGCCATCGGCTCGAAGGCGATATGGGCGAATCCGGCGTCGGGGCCGCTCGCCGCGGCGAGCCGATCCAATTCCTTCGTCACCAGCACCCACTGATCGCGCGGAACGTATTGGCGCATCACCGAATGCCACACGACGGTGAGCGTTCCCGGCACGGGCTCGACCTGCGCCAGGAACTCGGCGGCGCCGACGGCGGTGACATCGGCGGGAATCCGCGCGGCCACCCGCAGCGCCCCGTCCAGGCGTGCGGCCCGCTCCCGCTGGTCGGGCCAGACGTAGGACCGCAGCGCCAGTGCGCCCCCGGGTGACAGCGGATCCAGCGGCGCCGGATCGCAGCCGCGGCGTTCGACGACGGTGAGCCGCGGATGGCGCCGCGCCGCTCGCGCCAGCCAGCCGGGCACGGCACCCGCCCAGGCCCCGCCGAGGGAGACGGGCGAATCCGGCGGTCCCCACTCGAAATCGTCGGTGTACCAGTGAAACCGGTCCGCGCGCAGATTCAGGCCCGCGCTGCTGCCCAGCTCCAGCAGCCGCACCGGCAGCGCGATCGCGTCGACGGCCGCCAGCAGCCCGGCGAGCAGCGGAACGGCCCGGCCGACCTCGTTGGTCTGGGGTGGTCTGGTCAGCCAGTCCCGAATCCATTCGGGGTGCGCCGCGACGACCTCCCGAAACGCTTCCCGGGCACCGTCTTCGGCGGCGCGCGCCGGTGCCCCGGCGGCGCTCGGATAGTAGGCCGCCAATTCGGGCGCCTGCCCCGTCAGGACCAGCGCGTGCACGCCGCCGAGCAAGCGCAACGGCACGGCGTCGGCGGGCGGCGCCTCCGCGTGCTCGGCGAGCACCCGCGCGCACGGCCCATCGGCCTCGATGTCTCGCGAGATGCCGGTCAGCAGTGCGGCATACAGCGGAGAACCCAGTTTCGCGCAGGCCCGGGCCTGTAGGTCGAACTGCCGCACAAGAGACATGCCTGCACTATGCCCTAACCCGTCGGTCGGGCGCCGAGCATGTCCAGCGCCGCCAGATGGCTGAACAGCACCGACGCCCCGATCGGGTTGCCGCCGCCCGGATACACCGTGCCACTGACCGCGGCCATCGTATTGCCCGCCGCGTACAGCCCCGGGATCGGTGCTCCGGACCTGTCGAGCACCCGGGCCGCGGTATCGGTGCGCAACCCGCCCTTGGTGCCCAGGTCGGAGATGCCGAACGCGGCCGCGTGGAACGGGCCCTTCCGGATGGGCACCAGTGGCGACCTCCCCTCCGAGAAGGCCCGGTCGTAGGCCTCGTCACCGCGCCCGAAGTCCGCGTCCACACCGGCGTCGGCGAACTCGTTGAACCGCGCGACCGTAGCGGCCAGCGCCGCGCCCGGCACCCCGATCCGCTCGGCGAGTTCGGGCAGCGAATCGGCGGTGTGCCACAGGCCCGCCTCCACGTAGCGCGCGGTATCGACCATCGGCACGTTGCTGGCCTGCACCGGTGGCACCGGTCCCGTCGAGTCGTCGTAGATCATCCAGTACGGCAGCGTCATCGCGCCGTCGTGCAGCCGCGCGATGATCTCGCGGCCCAGCCGGTCGTAGGGTGCCGACTCGTTGACGAACCGGACGCCCTCCCGATTCACGAAAATGCCTCCGGTGAACCACAGTGCGAACGCCGCGCGACCGTCCGGGTGGATCATCCCGGGCGACCACCACGCCTGATCCATCAGATCGGTGTCCGCGCCGATCGCCATGCCCGCCTCGTGCGCCCTGCCCACATTGCCCCACGGGCCCATGGTGTCGCGGGCCCGGCCCGGCACGCCGAATCGCTTGCGCAGCAGGTCGTTTCCCTCGAATCCGCCCGCTGCCAGCAGCACACCGCGGCGCGCCCGGATCGCCACTCGCTCACCGCCGCGCTCCACGACGGCCCCGGTCACCGTGCCGTCGCGCACGACCAGTTCGACGAGCGCCGAGTTCGAATGCAGTGCGGCCCTGGGATATCGGGACAGCGCGAGCAGAAACCGGCCGATGAGGGCGCGCCCGCCGATCAGGGTCTTGGGCGCCGGGTCGCCGTGCCGGTCGGTGGCGAGCGGGCCCCGCACGGAGTCGCGCAGCGCGCCGAGTTCGGCGGCGGGCAGCGGGACCGGAACAATGTGACGTTTCCCGTCGGTCCGGGCACCGGGCGCCTTGCCGAAATAGTCCGGCCACGGAAACAGCTGGAACGCAAAGCATTCGTCCTGTTCCAGATACTCGATCACCCCGGCGCCGCCGCGAATGTAGGTCTGCTGCAACGCATCCGGCGTCCGATCGCCGACGACCGCGCGGAAGTAGGTGAGCGCGTCGTCGACGGTGTCGTCCACCCCTGCCCGCCGCAGCACCGGGTTGCACGGAAACCACATGCCGCCCCCGCCCGAATACGCCGTCGTCCCACCGAATTTGTCCGTCGCCTCGACCACGGCCACCGACAGTCCCTCCCGGGCCGCCGTATACGCCCCGGCCAGTCCCCCGCCCGACCCCGCCACCAGCACATCGACTTCTTCGTTCCAGACCGTCACCGCAACTCCCTGAGGTTCGCCAGGATTTCGACGCTAGGTGTCGCGGCGCCGCCGTGTACACCGATCGTCCCGGTCTCCAGGAGTGGGGCGGGTCAGTGGGCGCGCGGGAGGTAGGCCAGGCCGTGCGCACCGGGCTCGCCGCGCTTGGCGATCGGCAGCGAATTCAGTAGCTCCCAGGTCCGCAGGTCGATGATGTCGACGATGGAGGAGGCCACGGTCGCGACGTAACCCAGCCGTCCGTCCGGTGCGGCGGTGATCGTCAGCGGGAACTCGCCGGTCAGCTCCACCCGGGCGATCGGTTTCCGGGTCGCCGTCGAGAAGGCGCTGAGCCTGCCCGGCCGGTGGCGGCCGAGCGCCGACGATTGGTCGGCCGACATCCGCACTTCGCCGGTGAGCAGGATTCCGGTGGTGGTCAGGCATACGGGGAAGACCACGTGCTCGGTGGGCAGCAGATCCACGACCGAGGCGCTCGCGGTATCGATGACTCGGATGCCGTTCGGGGGCCGCTCGGCGCCGCCGGATCCGAGCGGGCCGTAGGGCGCCGCGACATAGAGTTCGCGGCCGTCCGCCGACACCGCCAGCCCCTCGCTGCCCGGCACCTCCACCGTCGCGGTGAGTGTCCCGGCGGACAGATCCACACACGACACGAACGGCGCCTCCTTATTGCTCGCGTAACCCTTCTCGCCGGTGGGATCGATGACGAACCAGTGCGGTCCGGGAGCACCGGTATCGATGCGGCCCAACGGCTTTCGGGTTGCGGTGTCGATGACGACGACACCGCCCGTCCGGTCGTCGCTCCCCTCCACGCTGACGTACAGGCGGCCGCGGGCGGCATCGAGGGCCATGCCGTGCGGCCCGTGCTCCGGTGCGAGATCGACGACCTCGACCACGCGGAACGAGTCTGGGTCGATCACGGTCACCCGGGTGCGCCGCCCGGAGTTGTCGTGGTAGTAGCCCGAGGCGTAGGCGCTGGTACACCACAGCAGGCGCTGCACCGGGTCGAAACACAATTCGTGGGGCTCGGCGAGCACCTCGACCGCGCCGATCGGCTCGTCGGTGACGGCGTCGAAGAATGTCACGGTCGGGCCGCTCTGGCTGACGACGGCCAGCACGTCACCGGTGCGGTCGGCGCGGGCATGGGGAATGGTCACGGCGCTTGCCTCCTGGGTCTGCGGGTAAAGCCTCTGCTCCCCACCCTCCACGCAGTGTGTTTATCGAACAATGCAAGAGTTGATCATCAATAATTGACTACTGTGATAACAAAGGACCTGAACCTGCTGCGTATTCTCGACGTGCTGCTGCAGGAGAACAGCGTCACCGCCGCCGCGGAACGGCTGGGCACCTCGCCGCCCGCGGTCAGCCGCTCGCTGGCGAGATTGCGTCGCATGACGGGCGATTCGCTGCTGGTGCGCGCCGGGCAGGGGCTCGTGCCCACGCCGCGGGCGGTGGAAATCCGCGAGGAACTGCGCGCGGTACTCCACCGGGCCGACCAGATCCTTCGTCCCGGAACGGAATTCGATCCCGGCGACCTCCGGCGGACCTTCACCGTGCAGACCGGCGAGCTGTTCCTGCTCGGTCTCGCGATACCGCTGCTCGACAGCGTGCGCCGGGAGGCGCCCGGCGCCGATATCGTGTTCGTGCCCGAGGCGCTGGAGGGCACCCCGGCGCTGCGCCGCGGCGAGATCGATGTGGAAGTCGGTGCGCTGCAACACCTCGACCCCGAGATCCGGCACGAACACCTCGCCACACTGCCCGTCCTCGGCGTGGCCCGCTCCGGCCATCCGCTGTTCGACGCGCCGATCGACGCCGCGCGGTTCGCCGCGGCCGATCACATCGGCATCTCCCGCCGCGGCCGGCAGCGCGGCCCGATCGACGACGCCCTCGGCCGGATCGGGCTGCGCCGCCGGGTCGCCGTGGTCGTCCCCAGCCATACCAGCGCCATGCTGCTCGCGCGCTCCACCGACCTCGTGACCCTGACCGCCGCCTACGGACCGGACCGCGGCGACGGCCTGCGCACCTTCCCGATCCCGCTCGAGCTCCCCGCGATCGAAATCGGGATCGCGTGGCACCCGCGCAACGACGGCGATCCCGCGCACCGATGGTTTCGCCGCCGCCTGACCGCGACGTTTCGCGCGGAGCATTCCCGCCGAGCGACTTGACGCCCGGTATATCGGGGTGCCATTATTGAAAGGGGAAGGCACCGAGTATTCGGATGTCTATTTTGGTTTTGCCTCTCGACATGGGTCGATTCGGGGTGTAATTTGGGATCTCGCGCCGGGGCGCGTGCTGTCGACTCTCGGAATGTCTATTGATGTGGAAGGCGATGCTGTCTGTGCTCGGGCGGCGTCCGGCACCGGTGCGCAATGCGAATACAGCTGGAAGGACGCATCTTGGCAGTCTCGAATCGGACCAATGCCGAAATTTCCGCCGATACCGGAGTGCGTGGCGCGCCGAAGCGGGTCTCGTTCGCCAAACTCCATGAGCCCCTGGAGGTTCCGGGGCTGCTGGATGTCCAGACCAAATCCTTCGAGTGGCTGATCGGCGCCGGGCTGGCGGAGGTGCTCGAGGAGGTCAGCCCGATCGAGGACTTCTCCGCGACGATGTCGCTGTCGCTCTCCGACCCGCGCTTCGAGGAGGTCAAGACCTCCGTCGACGAGTGCAGGGATAAGGATCTGACCTACGCGGCGCCGCTGTTCGTCACCGCGGAGTTCATCAACAACAACACCGGTGAGATCAAATCGCAGACGGTCTTCATGGGCGATTTCCCGATGATGACCGAAATGGGCACCTTCGTGATCAACGGCACCGAACGTGTGGTGGTCTCGCAGCTGGTTCGTTCACCGGGTGTGTATTTCGACGGGTCCATCGACAAGGGCACGGAGAAGCTGCTGCACAGCGTCCGGGTGATCCCGAGCCGTGGCGCGTGGCTGGAGTTCGACGTCGACAAGCGCGACACCGTGGGCGTGCGCATCGACCGCAAGCGCCGCCAGCCCGTGACGGTACTGCTCAAGGCGCTCGGCTGGACCGGCGAGCGGATCACCGAACGCTTCGGCTTCTCCGGGATCATGATGTCCACGCTGGAGAAGGACAGCATCGCGACTACCGACGAGGCGCTGCTCGACATCCACCGCAAGCTGCGTCCGGGCGACCCGCCGACGAAGGAGTCGGCGCAGGCGCTGCTGGAGAACCTGTTCTTCGCCGAGAAGCGCTACGACCTGGCCCGGGTGGGCCGCTACAAGATCGACAAGAAGCTCGGCATCCGCACCGGCGGGTCGCGGGTGCTGACCGAGGAAGATCTCGTCACGATCATCGAGTACCTGCTGCGCCTGCACGCGGGCGATGCGGTGATGACCGCGCCCGGCGGCGTCGAGGTCCCGGTCGAGGTCGACGACATCGACCATTTCGGCAACCGTCGGTTGCGCAGCATCGGTGAGCTGATCCAGAACCAGGTCCGGGTGGGGCTGTCGCGCATGGAGCGCGTGGCGCGCGAGCGCATGACGACCCAGGACGCCGAGGCGATCACGCCGCAGACCCTGATGAATATCCGCCCCGTCGTCGCCGGGATCAGGGAGTTCTTCGGCACCTCGCAGATGTCGGTATTTCTGGACCAGCGCAATCCGCTCGCGAGCCTGACCCAGAAACGTCGCCTCTCGGCGCTCGGGCCGGGCGGCCTGACCCGCGAACGCGCCGGACTCGACGTCCGCGACGTGCACTACAGCCACTACGGGCGGATGTGCCCGATCGAGACGCCGGAGGGCCCGAATATCGGGTTGATCGGCTACCTGTCGGTGTACGCGCGGGTGAATCCGTTCGGCTTCATCGAGACGCCGTACCGAAAAGTGGTCGACGGCACGGTGACCGACGAGGTCGTCTACCTGACCGCCGACGAGGAAGACCGCCACGTGGTGGCGCAGGCGAACGAGGCGCTCGATGCCGCGGGGCGTTTCGTCTCGCCGCGAATCCCGGTGCGCCGCAAGAATTCCGAGGTCGAGCTCGTCGACACCGCCCGCGTCGACTACATGGATGTGTCACCGCGCCAGATGGTGTCGGTGGCGACGGCCATGATCCCGTTCCTCGAGCACGACGACGCCAACCGCGCCCTGATGGGTGCGAACATGCAGAAGCAGGCCGTGCCGCTGATCCGGTCCGAGGCACCGGTGGTCGGCACGGGCATGGAGCTGCGCGCGGCGATCGATGCGGGCGATATGGTCGTGAACGAGAAAGCCGGTGTGGTGGAGGAGGTTTCGGCCGACTACATCACCGTCATGGCCGACGACGGCGGCCGCAAGTCCTATCGGTTGCGCAAGTTCGCGCGCACCAATCAGGGGACCTGCGCCAACCAGCGTCCGATCGTGGACGAGGGGCAGCGGGTCGAAGCAGGTCAGGTGCTCGCCGACGGTCCCAGTACCGACAGCGGCGAGATGGCCCTCGGGAAGAATCTGCTGGTGGCGGTGATGCCGTGGGAGGGTCACAACTACGAGGACGCGATCATCGTGTCGCAGCGCCTGGTCGAGGACGATGTGCTCACGTCCATTCACATCGAGGAGCACGAGATCGACGCTCGCGATACGAAGCTCGGTGCGGAGGAGATCACCCGGGATATTCCGAATGTCTCCGACGAGGTGCTCGCGGATCTGGACGAGCGTGGCATCGTGCGCATCGGTGCGGAGGTCCGCGATGGTGACATTCTGGTCGGCAAGGTCACGCCGAAGGGTGAGACGGAGCTGACGCCGGAGGAGCGGTTGCTGCGGGCG
>NZ_JARWQD010000094.1 GCF_029869545.1 Nocardia wallacei
CGCCGCCATCGCGAGCCGCGAGGAGCAGATCGCGGTCGCGGAGAACGTGCTCGCGGGCCAGGGCCCGGGCGCGTGGCCCGTCTGCGGCGCCTACCTTTATGGCTTCGCTGGTAAATCAATACTTCGACGGCCCCGCCACCCGTATCGGGTGGCGGGGCCGTCGAAGTCTGGATTTACCCGCGAAGCCTTACAGGTAGGCGCCGCAGACGGGCCACGCGCCGGGGCCCTGGCCCGCGAGCACGTTCTCCGCGACCGCGATCTGCTCCTCGCGGCTCGCGTTGGCGGCGTTGCCCTCGCCGCCGTAGGCGTTCCAGGTGCTCTGGGTGAACTGGAGGCCGCCGTAGAAGCCGTTGCCGGTGTCGGCACCCCAGTTGCCGCTGGCCTCGCACTCCGCGACGGCGTCCCAGTTGTGGCCGCTGTCGGCAGAGGCGGTGGCGGTCAGGCCGAACGGCACGGCGACGAGTGCGCCGGCGACGGCGGCGAGACCGAAGGCGCGGGTGCTGAACTTACGGTTCCGAGACATGTAGTGTTTCCTGCCTGCGCCCAGCCGGCCCGGTCGACGAGGCGAATCCGGGTCCCTGTCCCCAGTGAACGTCGGGGTCGAACTCGAACCGCGGGACAGGGTTGCCGGTGTTCGGCGATTCGAGTTTCAGCCCGGATTGCCGGGCCGCCGACGACGGTAACGAACAAATCTCGGTAGATCACGTTGCGGTAACAACCAAATAGTCTCGACCACCACGTGAGGAACGGGCCGTTTACGCAGCTGAAAAACCCGAAACCTGTATTACATAAACGTAGTTACCCACTCGTTATGTGTTCGAGATCACTACGATATTGTGAACCAGGTCACGTTTACGGCAATCGATCGGCTGCTCGCAACGCTCCTAGTAGCGAGGTTGACGAACCTCTGTCTTCGATCTTGGTTACGGTCCAGACAACACCTTCGACAACACCGTGCTGCGGAAACCACCGTGCCGAGCAGCCGTACGCGGGCCGGTGCCAAGGCGGTTCCACACCCCCAATGCGTTTGCCGGAACGCCCTACCGCGCCGCCGAAAACAATCCCTCGGATCAATGCCTCGGGACGTGCCGCCATTCCTCCCCGATGCACGGCGCGACATTCACTGCGCACTGCAAAGGCCCGGGGAAACAACGCGCCGCACTGCCGAATTCGCTTCGACACCACCTGTCGGCGCCATTTCGATCACGGTGATCGTGACCCTGTTCGGCGCACCGAGTGTTCGACAGGATCCCACCGGAAGGCCGTGGCCCCGAAGCAGCGACCGGCCGAGATCAGTTCAGCAGGAAGGTGAATCGCGTGCCCCAACCTCCGATGGCCGTCGAGCCACATGCGGGCGGCGCGCCACCTCCGTCCACGCCCGAATCGGCCGGTCCGCCGGATTCCGCACCGCCGCAGCCTGCTTCGCGAGTGATCCGCGGCCGACGTCGAACGGCGCGGATCGCACGCGTTGCGGTGCGCGGGCTTTCGCTCGCCGCGTTCGTGCTGCTGTGGTGGCTGGTCGCGGCGGCCAACGTGATCGACGCCCAGTTCCTGCCCGGGCCCGGTGCCGTATGGGACGCGTTCGTTCGGGCCAACAGCTGGCACCAGCTCGCGCCCGGAGTGCCGCGCGAGGTCCAGGGCGAGCAGAACTATTTCCTGTGGGAACATCTGGTGGCCAGCCTGCAGCGCATCTTCGCCGGAGCGGGCGCGGCCATCGTCCTCGGCCCGGTGGTCGGTTTCGTGCTCGGCACGTCGAAAACGGTTGCGGCCGTGGTGGAGCCGTATCTCAACTTCCTGCGCGCGCTGCCGCCGCTGGGATATATCGGCCTGCTGATCGTGTGGTTCGGCATCGGCGACACCTCGAAGATCTGGCTGCTGTTCCTGGCCGCGTTCCCGCCCGTGGTCATCGCCACGATGACCGGGGTGCACGGGGTTTCGGCCGATCGCATCAACGCCGCTCGGTCGCTGGGCGCGACCCGTCTACAGGTCACCACCCGCGTCCTGCTGCCCGCCACGCTCCCGGAGGTGCTCGCGGGTATCCGGGTCGCGGTCGGCTTCGCCTGGACGACGGTGGTCGCGGCCGAACTCAACAACGGCATCCCCGGTATCGGCGGACTCGCCTACTTCGCCGGTCAGCGCCTCGATACCGCGCTCACGCTGGCCTGCATCATCGTCATCGGAATCACCGCGCTCACCCTGGACGCGGCGATCAAGGGGCTCGGCGCGGTCGTGGCCCCGTGGCAGGGCCGGGCATGAGCCACAGGAACGGGAGAGCGTCGAGCACCATGGAATTGCCCCGTATGCGAAGGACTTTCGCCGCCGCCCTGGCCGGGATGCTCGCCCTGGCACTCACCGGCTGCGAGGAGTCCGGGCGCACCGATTCCTCGCGCTACACCGGCGAGCGGGTGCCGTGCCCGGTCGCGGTGGACGAATCGTTCACCGGCAGCGTGCGCATCGGGTATCAGGACATTCCCAACGGCGATCTGATCGTCAAGGACACCGGGCTGCTGCACACCTGCCTGCCCAACGCGACGGTCACCTGGTCGAAGTTCGCCTCCGGTGGCGACGTCATCCAGGCGTTCGGCGCCGGATCGCTCGATATCGGGCTGCTGGGCAGCGCTCCGGCCGCCCGCGCGCTGTCGGCTCCGCTGCGCCAGGACATGCGGGTGATCTGGATCCACGACATCATCCGGGGCGCGGAATCGCTTGTCGCCAAGGACCCTTCGATCACCACGGTCGCGGGGCTACGGGGTAAGCGGATCGCGGTGCCGTTCGCCAGCACCGCGCACTACAGCCTCACCGGGGCGCTCACCGCCGCGGGAATCGACAGGGACGTGCGGTTGGTGAATCTGACACCGGACGCGATCCTGGGCGCGTGGAAGGGCGGGCAGATCGACGCCGCGTTCATCTGGGAACCGACGCTGTCGCAGCTGCTGGCGGACGGGCACGTGGTGGCCTCCGCCGCCTCGACCGCCGCATCCGGCAGACCGACCTACGACCTCGCGGGTGCGCGCGCCGGGTTCGTCGCCGAGAACCCGAAGTTCCTCGAGGTCTGGACCGCGGCGCAGCACTGGGCCGTCACGCAGCTCAACGGCGACCAGGCGCAGGCGGCCACCCATATCGCCGCGCAGCTCGGCATCTCGATCGACGCCGCCCGCAGACAGCTCGGCGGATACGGCTACCTGGACGCCGGAACCCAGTCGGGCGCAACGTATCTCGGCGGCAACCTGGGCCGCGATCTGCGTAGTACCGCCGAATTCCTGTTGAGCCAGGGCGAAGTTCAGGGCGTCGCGGCCCCCGATGCCTATGCCGATGCCGTCTACCCCACGGCCGCAGCGAAAGTGAGCGCGAAATGACAACCGCCGTCGACGAGCGGGACCGCGTGGTGCTGACCCGGGTGTCGAAGACCTACGAAACCGCGACCGGGCGGACCGTCGCCCTGTCGCCGACCGATCTGACGATCGAGCCCGGCGAGTTCGTCAGCGTCGTCGGGCCGTCCGGATGCGGCAAGTCCACCCTGCTGAACCTGCTCGCCGGATTCCTCGAACCCAGCGACGGCAGCCTGCTGGTCGGCCGCGATCCCATCACCGGCCCGGGGCCCGAACGCGGCGTGGTGTTCCAGGCGCCGACGCTGTATCCGTGGCTGTCGGTGCGCGGCAATGTCGAGTTCGGGCCGAAATGCCGTGGGGTACACCGCGGTACCCGCCGCGCCGAGGCGGACCGGCTGCTGGAGCTGGTCGGGCTGGCCGAGTTCGCCGACCGGCGGCCCTACGAGCTGTCCGGCGGTATGCAGCAGCGCGCCCAGATCGCCCGGGTGCTGGCCAACGATCCGCGCATCATCCTCATGGACGAGCCCTTCGGCGCGCTCGACCAGCTCACCCGCGAACGATTACAGGTCGAACTGCTCCGGCTGTGGCGGAAAGCGGGCAAAACCATTGTGTTCGTGACGCATTCGGTGGAGGAGGCGGTATTCCTGTCGACCCGCGTGCTGGTGATGAGCGCGCGGCCCGGTCGCGTCATCGTCGATCGGCGCATCGAGCTACCGGGCGGCGGCGACGGCATCCGGGACCTGTCGGTAATCGCGACGCCGGAGTTCCAGGCGCTCAAATCGTCTCTCGCACAGGCCATTTACGACGCGCACGCATGATTCCGACGCACCGATCGTGCAGGCGGCTCACCGCCGGGAGCACGGCGGACTTCAGCCTGCGATCGCATCGATGGCGGCGTATGCGAGCACTGCGGCGCCCAGCCCCGCGGCGACGCTCGCGACGATATTCACGGCCGCGTAGAGGTAGCTGCGTTCCTCCGCGAGCCGGACGGTTTCGTAGCTGAAGGTGCTGTAAGTGGTGAGCGCGCCACAGAATCCGGTGCCGAGGACGGCGAGGACGGGCGTGGACACCGCCGCGCCGGTCAGGCCGCCGAGGATCAGGCAACCGGTGAGGTTGACGAGGAAGGTGCCCCACGGGAAGACGCCGTCGTGGCGGGTCTGCACGGCGCGGTCGACGAGATAGCGCACGGGCGCGCCGACCATCGCGCCGACGAAGACCAGTAACGCGGTCATGCCCGCCTCCCGGACCCGCGACCGCTCCCAGCGAACGCCCGATATCGTTGCGGCACAATGCCTCTCGTGCGGAGTTCCGTCGCTGGACCGATCACCGTACCGCCCGTCGGCGGCCACGCCGCAGCAGCTCGTGGCACGCACGCGCCGAGCGCATCGCCACCGCCGTGGCCAGCAGGGCACTCAGCAGCGTGCCCGCGAGATAGGCGAAGGCGATGATCACGGTGCCGGGCTCGAGGAGGTCGCGGATCTCGGTGGCATAGGTGGAGAAGGTCGTGAATCCGCCCAGGATGCCCACCCCCAGAAACGGCCGGACCAGCGGATGCGCGGTCCCGATCTCGACGACGGCGACCATCAGGACACCGATGAGAAAGCAGCCGCTGACATTGGTGACGAACGTGGCCCACGGGAACCCACCCGTCCGCGTCGGCCACCACTGCGCCAGGCCGTACCGGGCGAGCGCGCCGACACCACCGCCTGCGGCGATGACGAGCAGTATCGCCCCGTGCGATCGGCTCAGCTCGCGGCGCTGCCCCACGGCACGCACGTCGATATCCGAGTCGCCCGGCGAGAGATCCTCCTGGTGGATTTGCCCCTCGGTCACACCTGTCTCCTACACGAATCAACCCACGGGTTCACATCGGGTAGGGACTGTCGGCGGCGCATACGCCGCGGTTCATCCCGACCACGCCGGAGCGGCGAGCCCCACCACCGCCCAGTTAACCAGACACCCACCCCACCACCGCCCGGCCCTCCCGACAAGCTGCCGTCCGCCTGCCTCACCATCCCCGGCCGCCCGGGCCCCACCGGCCCGGCGCGCGGCCAGATATTGTGATTTACAACTCGACACCGCCCCGCGACCCCACCCCCCGCGCCGCCGTAT
>NZ_JARWQD010000095.1 GCF_029869545.1 Nocardia wallacei
TCCGCTGCTGTTTTGCCTGAGGGCAAAGCACACCTGGACTGCGGGCGGCGGCCGCCGCCCCGGTGCCGCCCACCTTGTTCCCCCCGCCCCCCACAATATTCCCGGCGCCCGCCACGCCACCATATTTCCGGCGCGCGCCACCATATTTCATATTTCCGGCACGCTTTCGGCCGGAATCAGCGGTCCTGAACGAAGGCGGACAGAAGCTTCTTACAGAGGTCGTCGAAGCGCTTGCGTTGGGCCTGCTGCTCCTGGGTGAGGCCCTCCTCCTTGCCCTGGGCGTAGACGATCACATGCACGTCCTGGTCGGGCGCCGTGCCGAGGAAGTCGAGCGCGGTGCTGCTGCCGTCGGCGTCCGAGGGCATTCCCATATCGGCGTCGGCCAGCGACTTCGCGTCGGAGAGAGCCGAATTCACCACCTCCGGCGCCACGCGGCCGGTCGCCGACTTGGGTGCCGCGCCCACCGGGCGGTCCGGGCTGGCGGCATCGAGGCTCGCCACCGCCCGCCCGTCCGGCTGGACCTGCAGCGTCGGGGCCAGATCCGTGCGGACCTGCCAGCCCGGGGGGATCGTGGAGAGCGTCAACGCGGGCGCGGCCGGTGCGGCGGGCGCCTCCGCGGCCGCCGGTGGGGGCGGCTGATCCGCGACGGCGACGGTACCGGGACCGATCAGCGCGGCAGCCAGCATCAGCCCCGCGGCGCTCGCCCGCACCATCCCGAATCGCCTTGTCCCACCGTAGTTTCGCATGACCCACGTCCTCCTTCATCAGGCAGCCGACGAACCGCCGCTGCTGATTGTGGCCCGTCAGGGGCCGGATTCGTCGGCGACTCGCCAGGATGTGCGGGACGGCACGATCGGCGCGCAGCGCGGCACGGAGGCGAGGCGGCCGCTAGCGTCGCGCCGGAGGGTTGTCCAGGTCCGGAGCGGAGAAGGTGTCGCAGGCCTTGACCTGGCCCGTGCGGTAGCCGGTGAGGAACCACCTCTGCCGCTGCTCGGAGGACCCGTGCGTCCAGCCCTCGGGGTTGACCCGTCCGGTCGACGCCTTCTGGATGCGGTCGTCGCCGACCGCGGCGGCCGCCGACAGCGCGTCTCGAATGTCCTTGTCGGTCAACGGCTTCAGGAACGGCTGATCGCTGCCCGGCGCGGGCTGCTTGTCGGCGAAGTAGGCCCACAGCCCGGCGTAGCAGTCGGCCTGCAGCTCCAGGCGCACCGAGCCCGACTCCGGGCCCTTCGGATCCCGCTGCGCGCGGGCGGAATCGCCGAGCAGGTTCTGGATGTGGTGGCCGACCTCGTGCGCCACCACGTACTCCTGCGCCAGCGGACCGCCGCTGGCGCCGAACCGGTCGGTCAGCTCCTGGAAGAAGCTGGTGTCGAAGTAGGCGGTGCGGTCGGCGGGGCAGTAGAACGGCCCGACCGCGCTGGTCGCCCGGCCGCAGCCGGTGTTCACCGCGCCGCTGAACAGCGTCACCTGCGGTGCCACGTAGCGCCGCCCGGTCTGCTCGGGCAGCTGCGAGCCCCACACCGCGTCCAGGCTCTGCGCGGTCAGCACCACCCGGCAGTCCACGTACCGGTTGGCGTCCGCGCCCGTCTTGCAGTGCGCGGGCGTCTTGGCCGTCCCCTGCTGCGACGAGTCGACGCCCGCGCCGGTGAACTGCCCGAGCAGCGAGCCCGGATCCCCGCCGAACAGCAGTGCCAGCACCAGCACGACGATCCCGCCCGCCCCGCCGCCCAACGCGAGCTTGCCGCCCATGCCGGGACCGCCGGAGGAAACCCGGTCCGGATCGATCTGCATACCTTCGTTGAAGGTCATCCTCGTCGCCTCTCGCAGGTGTCGGCTGGCTATCGGCACGATCCGAGATAAAGCTTGACACGGCCGCGCGGATATCGGTTTCCGGTCGATGAACGTGTCTAACTACTATTGGGCTGCGCCTGGTCACAAAGCGCCGGTGCATCGAGTCGTCGAAAGGAATCCCGTGCTGCGCACCCACTTGGCTGGTTCGCTGCGAAGCGAGCACGCCGGTCTGACCGTCACCCTCACCGGCTGGGTGGCCCGGCGGCGCGACCACGGTGGCGTGATCTTCATCGATCTGCGGGATGCGTCGGGTGTGTCGCAGGTGGTGTTCCGCGAGGGAGCGCCCGCCGAGCAGTCGCACAAGCTGCGTGCCGAGTACTGCGTCCGGGTCACGGGCGTGGTCGAGCAGCGGCCGGACGGCAGCGAGAACCCGAACCTGCCGACCGGCGCGATCGAGGTCAACGCGACCGAGCTGGAGGTGCTCAACGAGTCCGCGCCGCTGCCGTTCCAGCTCGACGAGCAGCCCGGCGAGGAGACCCGGCTCAAGTACCGCTACCTGGACCTGCGCCGCGAGGGCCCCGCGCACGCCATCCGGCTGCGGTCCAAGGCCAACGCCGCCGCCCGCGATGTGCTGGACCGGCATGCGTTCGTCGAGGTCGAGACCCCGACCATGACCCGGTCCACCCCGGAGGGCGCCCGCGACTTCCTGGTCCCCGCCCGCCTGCAGCCCGGCAAGTTCTACGCGCTACCGCAGAGCCCGCAGCTGTTCAAGCAGCTGCTGATGGTGTCGGGCGTGGAGCGCTACTACCAGATCGCGCGCTGCTACCGCGACGAGGACTTCCGCGCCGACCGCCAGCCCGAGTTCACCCAGCTCGACATCGAGATGAGCTTCGTGACCCAGGAGGACGTGATCCTGCTGGCCGAGGACATCCTCGTCGCGCTGTGGAAGCTGATCGGCCACGACATCCCCACCCCGATCCCGCACCTGACCTACGCCGAGGCCATGCGCCGCTACGGCTCGGACAAGCCGGACCTGCGCTTCGGCGTCGAGATCACCGAATGCGCGGAGTACTTCGAGGAGACCCCGTTCCGGGTGTTCCAGGCGCCCTACGTCGGCGCGGTCGTGATGCCCGGCGGCGCGAGCCAGCCGCGGCGCCAGCTCGACGCCTGGCAGGAGTGGGCCAAGCAGCGCGGCGCCAAGGGCCTGGCCTACATCCTGGTCGGCGAGGACGGCACGCTCGGCGGCCCGGTCGCGAAGAACCTCAGCGAGGCCGAGCGCGAGGGGCTGGCCAAGCACGTCGGCGCCGAGCCGGGCGACTGCATCTTCTTCGGCGCGGGCGAGGCCAAGTCCAGCCGTGCGCTGCTGGGCGCGGCCCGCGGGGAGATCGCGCGCCGGTGCGGCCTGATCGATGAGAACGCCTGGGCGTTCGTGTGGGTCGTCGACGCGCCGATGTTCGAACCGGCGGCCGACGCCACCGCGAGCGGCGATGTGGCCCTGGGCCATTCGGCCTGGACCGCCGTGCACCACGCGTTCACCGCGCCGAAGCCGGAGTCGCTGGACACCTTCGACACCGATCCCGGTTCCGCGCTCGCCTACGCCTACGACATCGTCTGCAACGGCCACGAGATCGGCGGTGGCAGCATCCGCATCCACCGCCGCGACGTGCAGGAGCGGGTGTTCGAGGTGATGGGCATCGGGCACGACGAGGCGCAGGAGAAGTTCGGCTTCCTGCTCGACGCCTTCGCCTTCGGCGCGCCGCCGCACGGCGGTATCGCCTTCGGCTGGGACCGCATCACCGCGCTGCTGGCGGGCGTGGACTCGATCCGCGACGTCATCGCCTTCCCGAAGTCGGGCGGCGGCGTCGACCCGCTCACCGACGCCCCCGCGCCGATCACCGCGCAGCAGCGCAAGGAGGCGGGCCTGGACGTGGTGCTCGACGAGCACGGCAACCCGGTCCCGGCGAAGAAGTAGCACCGGCTCGCCGCCGCAGCAGGGCGCGGGGAACCGATAGTCTGCACGTCGGCGTCGTCCGATGCCGAAATTCGCCGACCGCAAGGGGATACGGTGCTGCACGTGCGGGTGATCTGTCCTCCCGAGACGACCGATGCCGCGCTGGACTCGCTGCGCGCCGAGCCGGGCGCCACACTCGTGACGGTGCAGCGCGGGGCGGCGATCGATCCGGCCGGTGACGTCATCGAGGCCGACGTCGCGCGGGAGGTCGCCAACGAGGTGCTGCGGGCGCTGTCCGCACTGGGCATCAAGGAGACGGGCGGCATCATGCTCGACCCGGTCGAGACGGCGCTGTCCGATGCCGCCGAGCACGCGGTCGAGGCCGCGCCGGGCGATCCGTCGGATGCGGTGGTGTGGGAGGAACTGGTCGCCCAGACGCACGAGGAGTCCACCCTCAGCCCGACCTTCCTCGGCTTCATCACCATCGCGTGCCTGCTGGCGGTGGTCGGGGTGGCGACCGACTCGCCGGTGACGATCGTCGGCGCGATGGTCGTCGGGCCCGAGTTCGGTCCGCTGGCCGCGATCGCGGTGGCCTTGGTGCGCAGGAACTTCCGGCTCGCGCGCCGGTCGGCGCTGGCGCTGCTGATCGGTTTCCCGGTGGCGATGGCGATCGCCGTGCTGGCGTCGCTGCTGTGGGAGCGGCTGGGCTGGATCACGCTGCAGCGCCTCGACGATATCCACAACGTCGACTTCATCTACGAGGTCGGGCCGTTCTCCCTGGTGGTGGCGCTGCTCGCGGGCGCGGCCGGGATGCTGTCGCTGGTGACCTCGAAATCGGCGGCGCTGGTCGGCGTGTTCATCTCGGTGACGACGATCCCGGCCGCCGGATTCGCCGCCGTCGCAGCCACTCTGGGCGAATGGCACAAGGCGCTGCTGTCGATCGGCCAGCTCGGCGTGAACATGATCGGCATCGTCGCCGCGGGCTGCCTCGTGCTGTGGCTGCGCCCGCGCCACGGTCGCGAGGGCGGGCCGATCGACCGGTTCACGCGCTGGTGGACCGCCGCGGGGGGAGCGCCGGGCCGCGCCGACGCCGGCGGCCCGCGGGATCAGGTCCGGGTATTCGCGGCCCAGCCGATGGTGGAAGCGTGCCATCTCCGTCAGCTTGGACACCGTCGAGGTGCGGCTGCACAGGTTGAACGACGAATTGCGCCAGGCCGCGGCCATCTCCGGCATCC
>NZ_JARWQD010000096.1 GCF_029869545.1 Nocardia wallacei
CCTCTTGGTCCTAACTTTCCTGGCCGGAAATTAATTTGCCCCGAAACGCGGGATCCAGCGCGCGTACCGGTTCGGGATGTAGATGTTCTAAACCGGGCTGGGCCGCGGTGGGCCGGGCCGGGGGGGCCTCGGCCACCGCGAGTTCGGCCTCGGTGCGCACCAGCGTGATCGAACCGGCCGGGCGGAAGCCGACGCCGGGCACCTTGCCGCCGATCTCCTCCCAGAGCCGGCGCGACCGCAGCGTGATCTCCAGTTCGTTCGCGCTGCGCCCGGAGACCCAGACCAGGCCGAAGTTGCGGACGGTGGCGCCGCGGGCCTGCGCCTCGCGTTCCAGCTGCACGACCTCGTGCCCGCGGCCGATCGCGGCCAGGGCGTGCGCGGTGCCCAGGATGCCGCCGCCGATGATGACCAATCGCATGCCGACCATGATGGGCAATGGTCTAGACCGTTGGGTGTTCCCCGTGCGAACGCTGGGTTAACAATTGGTATAGACCAATTGAGGTACGCTGTGGGCATGGACGCAACCGAGGTGACAGCGGTGACGCCCGTCACCGGCACCGACGAAATGCCCGGCGGCCGTGCGGATTCGGAACACCGGCTGCCCAAGACCTACCGCGTGCGCACGCAGATCGAGCACATCATCGGCGGGCTCGAGGAGGGCGATCCGGTGCCGTCCGAACGCGAGCTCGCGGGCCGGTTCGAGGTGGCGCGCGAGACGGTGCGCCAGGCCCTGCGGGATCTGTTGGTGGAGGGCCGGATTCGGCGGCAGGGCCGCGGCACCGTGGTGTCGCGCCCGAAGCTGGTGCAGCCGCTGTCGCTGCGCTCCTACACCGAGGCGGCGATCGGGCTGGGCCGCACGCCCGGCCGCGTGCTCGTGGGCTGGGACGACGTGCCCGCCGATGCCGATACCGCCGCGGCGCTCGGCGTCGCGACCGGCACGCCGATCATGCACCTCGAGCGCATCCTGCTGGCCGACGGCGAAAAGATCGGCCTGGAAAGCACTTTCCTCACCCGGGAGCGTTTCGGCGGGCTCCGCGCGCACTACGACCCGACCACCTCGCTGTACGCCGCGATCCGCGCCGCGGGCGTCGTCTTCGACTCGGCGCGCGAGCGCATCGAGACGGTGCTGGCCTCCCCGCGCGAGGCGGCCCTGCTGGAATGCACCACCGCCCTCCCGATGATCCTGCTGCACCGCCGCACCGTAGACACCGACGGCCGCCCCGTCGAACGTGTCCGCGCCCTCTATCGCGGCGACCGCATAGCCTTCGAAGCCACCCTCCGCGAATAGCCGAAGCCCCTGTCGCGCAGACCTTGTCGTCCCGGCTAGCCCGGCAGTGGGCTGTGGTGCCGCGGCGCCGCGGCGGGTGTTCCGTCGCGGCCGATCTCGGTGCGTTGCGGAGGGTCGGATTCGGTCACGATGGTGAGCAGGAGCGATCGGCCGGGAGGCAAGGCGCGCACGGTGATTCGTCCGTCCGCGGCGCGGACCGCCGCTGTCGCCGCGTCGATCGTGCGGGTGCGGATGTCGGCGGACACCCCGTCGAGGCCGCCGTCGTCGAGGAGCGTGACCGTGATGCCCCGGCGCCGCGCGCCGCGGGCGGCGTCGACCATGTCGGGGGTGTCGAAGCACGGTGCGCGCAGCCGGTCGCGCAACTGGGCCTCCAGCAGGGCGCAGTCCTGCCTGCGCGCCGCGTCGGGCGGTTCGCCCGAGGCGATCAGTTCCAGCATCGGGCGCGCCGTCCGATCCAGGTAGGACAGCTGGCGACGGCGTTCGCGGTCCCGGGCGGCGATGCGCGCCTCGGCGCCCGCATGCCTGGCGACCTCGGCGCGGGCGTGATGGAACGACCGCAGCATCGGCCGCATGTACAGGGCGAAGCCGGTGGCGGCGAGCACGGTTCCGGTGGTGACCGCGGCTCCGTCGATCGCCGCGGCGGTCCCGGCGCCGGTGGCGGCGAAGACCGCCGCGGCCGCCACGAGGCCGAGCCAGGCCGCGGCGATGCGTCCCCGAATGGCAAGCAGCGCAAGCACATACGAATAGGCGACGAGGATCCACGATTCGTGGTGGACGAAGTGTTCGGGCGGGTGGATCCGGATCGCGAGCGCGGCGGCGGGGCCCGCGAGGACCGCGACGGCGGTGGCGGCCCGCGGCAGCGGGTCGTGCCGGGCGATCAGCACGACCGCCCCGGCCACGCCGACGAGTCCGTATCCGGCGATCGCCGCGTGGGGATCGGCGCGCCCGGACAGGTAGCCGACCATCACCATCGCGACGGCCGCCTCGAGCAGGATCAGCATCGCGAGCCCGGAACCGCCGCGCAGGCTGATCAGCGCGGGCAGGGGGGTCTCGGCCGGTGCGGCGCGCAGCCAGCGCAGGGTGACGACGGTGCCGCGGCCCGGCCGCGACTCGACGACCGCGTCCCCGCCGGGCAGGCGGCGCATCCGCGCGACGATGCTGGACCGGATTCCCAGGCGATCGCTCGCCACCCGCCGCGGGTCGAATCCCGCTCCGTCGTCGCCGATCCGGACGGTCGCCCCCGCGTCGTCGATGACCACCAGCACCGTCCGCACCACCTCGCGGCGATCCGTTCCGCTGTGCCGCACACTGTTTCGGACCGCCTCGGCCAGGGCGGCGGCGAGCGCGGACACCACATCGCCGGGCAGTTCGGCCGCGTGCGGAGAAACTCGTGTATCGACTGTGATGTCGCCGCCCACCTCGAGCGCCGCGACCCGCAGCGTCTCGACAGCGGTTGGTACCGCGACCTTTTCGGCGTCATCGTGTGCGCTGTCGTCGAGCTGGCGCAGGGTGCGCGTGGCCGCCGGGACCAGGGTGGCGCGGCCGTCGCGCGCGGCGTCACGCAGGGTGGCGAGCACATTGTCGTGGATGAGACCGGCGAAGCGGGACCGCTCCCGATCGGTGGCCTCCGCCGACGCGGCGACCGCCGCCTGCCGCACCGTCGCCGCCGTCGCCGCGTCGAGTTGCACTGCCGCGCGCAGGATCGCGGCCGTGAGACAGGCGAAGAACCCCTGCATCACCCAGGTCCGCGCGAGACTCTCCCCGACGCCGTGGATGCTCGCGCCGCCCGTGACGTAGAAGTCCACCGCCACCGCGACGACCCCGGACAACACCAGATTGACCGGCCACGCCCGCCGCCACACCAGCACGCCCGCCACCGCGGACGCGGCGACCAGGGGCGGCATCCACGTGCCCGCGGGCCCGAAGACGCCGAACTCACCGGCCAGCGGCAGTGCCGCGACGCCCGCGGGCACCGCCGCGGCCTGCAGCGCGGCGGCGACGCCCACCGCCCGGCCGCCCAGCGCGACGCCCGCCACGATCAGGGCCGACCCGGCCACCGAAACCAGCGTGACCACCAGCGGAGTCCACCAGGCGGCGAGGAGGTCGGCCTGGGCGGTGATGGTCCGCCGGTGGGTGAACACCCACAGCACGCTGCCGACCCCGGCCGCCACACCCATCGCCCGTCGCGCCCGTTCCTCGGCCCGCCCGGCCACCGGACCGGACGGGCGGATCCGTATCACGCGCATCAACCCCGCTGCCCTCTCGTCGCCGCGGAGTGTCGTCCGTCGGCGTTTCGCTATCGGGAAGGCTAACCGCCCGGCTGGGCACCTGTCCCGACACGCCGACCACGCCGATAACCACAAGATTGCCAAATGGAATTATGTCCCGCCCCTATCGTGGGACTGCACGAGATCGACCCGATGCGAAACACACCGAGACCAGTAAGGACTCCCACATGATTCGCAGTGTCGTCACGCTCGCAGCCGCCGCGGGCATCATTGTCGCGCCGGTTGCCGCCAATGCCGAGCAGCCATCCCCGCCGCCCTCCGGCAGCGCCGGGAATTTCCAGCAGGAAGACGAGGGCGAGGTCGAGAACGGGACCCCGGGGGCGAACGGCGCGAACCCGCGCGAAAAGAAGAACGGGGAAGCGGGTGATTCCGGCCGCAGCCGTGATCAGCGTCCCTCCACCGAGGGCAACGGGACCACGGGCGGCGGCACTGAGAGCGGCAGGGGTGCCCGGTACACCCAGGACGAGGAGGAGGCACCCCCATCCGAGGGAGGGAGTGAGGGCGGCGAGGGCGGCGACACCGAGTCGCCGAGCGTCTCCGGCCAGGACTCGCAAATCAATAATGAGAGCCAGGGCAGTAAGCCGACCTTGGCCCCAGACGTTCACAACGACGGGGCCGGAACCAACAACGAGAGCCGCTCCGGAAATCAGCTCCCGTATCCCAACCCGTACCCCAGGAGCAACTGAGTCACGGTCCCGCGCGGTCGCGGACCGTCCCCGGATTCCCGGCGTCCCCGGAGCTCTCGCGGCACCGGGGACGCCGCCTTTCTCAGCGCACCTGTGGCGCCACCTTCGCCCCGAGCAGTTCGATGGCGTGCAGCACCTTGTCGTGCGGCAGCGTGCCCACGCTCGGGTGCAGCATGAACCGGTCCAGGCCGAGGGTGTCGCGGATATCCGCGACCTTCTCGGCGACGTGGTCGGGGTTGCCGACGAACAGCGAGCCGCCCGGCCCGCGCAGGGCGTCGAACTGGGTCCGCGTCATGGGCCCCCATCCGCGTTCGCGGCCCAGTCCGCTCATGGCGGCGGCGTAGGGCTCGTAGAAATCGGCGACCGCCTGCTCGTCGGTGTCGGCGAGGTAGCCGTGGGCGTGCACCGCGACCGGCTGCCGCTCGTGTCCGCCCTGTTCGAGCGCGCGGTGATACAGGTCGACCAGCGGCCGGAACCGGGCGGGCGCACCGCCGATGATCGCGATCGCCAGCGGCAGGCCGAGCAGTCCGGCCCGGGCGACCGATTCGGGGCTACCGCCGACCGCGATCCAGACCGGTAGCGGCCGATCGGTGCGCGGATACACGATGGTGTCGCGCAGCGGCGCGCGGAACTTGCCCGACCAGGTCACCGGCCCCTCCTCGCGCAGGTGCAGCAGCAGTGCCAGCTTCTCGGCGAACAGTTCGTCGTAATCGCCGAGGTCGTAGCCGAACAGCGGGAACGACTCGGTGAACGAGCCGCGCCCGGCCATCAATTCGGCCCGGCCGTTCGACAGCGCGTCCAGGGTGGCGAAGCGCTCGTACAGGCGAACGGGATCGTCGGAGCTGAGCACGCTGACCGCGGTGGTCAGTTGAATGCGCTCGGTGCGGCCCGCGATGGTCGCCAGCACCATCTCCGGCGCCGACGCCGCGAAGTCCTCGCGATGATGTTCGCCGACGCCGTACACGTCCAGCCCCGCCCGCTCGGTGGCCACGGCCTCCTCGACCACCTGGCGCAGCCGCTCACCCGCGTTCGGCGCGGGGCGATCGCCGACGGCATGCCGTTCGGCGAAGGTCGTCAGTCCCAGTTCCATGTGCCCGTCCTCGCTCGGCTCTCGGAGTTGTCGACAGGCTAAACGGACCGTGGTCCGGATCTATTCCGCGGCGCGGTCCAGCCGATCGTGGTCGCGCATATCGCGCCGGACGGCGGTGAGGAATTCGATGCTGGCCTTCGGTGGCAATGCCTGCACGCTGAGCTGGTCCATCGCCGACATGTAGGCCTGCACGTCGCGCGGCTTGTCGAGATACACCGAGCTGGTGAGCTGTTCGGTGTAGACGACGTCGGCCAGTTCGGGCTCGCGGAAGCGCAGGATGCTGAACGGGCATCCGGGCGAGGCGGACCCGCCCGCGCTGAAGGGCAGCACCTGGATGCGGACATTGGGCAGCGTGGCGGCCGCGTGCAGCAGGTGGTCGATCTGCTCGCGCATGATCCGTGCCCCGCCGACGGGGCGCCGCAGCGCGCTCTCGTCGATCACCGCCCACAGCGTCGGCGCCTCGCGCCGGGTGAGGATCTGCTGGCGGCGCATGCGCATGGCGACGCGGCGCTCGGTCTCTCGGGGCGGGCCCGGGGCGACGATGGAGCGGGTGTACTCGGCCGTCTGCAGCAGGCCCGGGATGAACTGGGGTTCGTAGGTCCGGATCGTCGTCGCGGCGTGCTCGAGTCCCAGGTAGGTCTCGAACCACGACGGCAGCAGGTCGTTGTAGGTGTGCCACCAGCCCGGCTGGTTGGCGCGGCGGACCATGTCGAGGTAGGTCTCCCGGCGTTCGGGATCGTCTACGCCGTAGAGGGTGAGCAGGTCCCGGACGTCGCGTTCCTTGTAGCCGGTCTGACCGCGTTCGAGCCGGGTGATCTTGGCGTGCGAGCCGCGGATCGCCTCGCCCGCGTCCTCACGGCTGATCCCGCAGTCCTCGCGCAGGCGGCGCAGCCAGCTGCCGAGCGCGATCCGCAGCACCGTGGGACCGCGTTCGGCCACGGCCGGTTCCACGTCGTCGTTGTCGTGCCCGTTGGTCATGGACCGCCTCCGGTCGCAGTAGTGATGTCGATCGTCGTCAAGGGGAACCCGCGTCGCCACCCCCGCGGTTCGCGAATTTTACCTGTCGGCACTTCAATTCAGGAAACTCGTCCTCGGCCGCACGTCCGGGAATGTCATGTCATCGGGCCGGACGGGATGTGAATATCTTTCGGCGGCAACAAGATTGATTACCGAATATCCCGGGCGTGTCGACAATCGGCCGCCGTACACTGGCCCGCGTCGCAAACGGCCTGCTGAGGGACGGGGTAGTCATGGCGTCGACACACGAGATCCCTACCGGTGGTATCGATCCCACGGTGCCGAGTATCGCTCGCGTGTACGACTACGCGCTGGGCGGTGAAAATTGGTTCGACATCGATCGTCAGGTATTCGAGCATCTGCGAACGGTGGTACCCCACCAGAGCGATGTCGGTCGCACGAATCGGCGGTGGCTCGAGCGCGTGGTGCGTTATGTGACCCGGGAAGCGGGAATCGACCAGATTCTCGATCTGGGTAGCGGACTGCCCACGCAGAAGAATACGCACGAGGTCGCGCAGGAACTCGGGCGCAAGGTGGAGGTGGTGTATGCCGACAACGATCCGGTCTGTGTCGCGCGCGCCCGGGAACTGCTCGAGGCCGATGACGACACCCATTTTCTCGACCTCGATCTGACCGCCCCCGCGGCGGTGCTGGCCGATCCCGATGTCCGGCGCCATCTGGATCTGGACCGGCCGCTGCTGCTGATGCAGTGCGGCACACTGCATCACGTCGAGGACGACGGCGACCCGGCGGGCATCATGCGCGAGTACATACGCCTGCTGCCGTCCGGTTCGTACGTGATGATCAGCCACTTCTTCGACCCCGGCGACGAGGACGAGCAACTGCACGAGCTGGCGCGCCGCGCCGAGCGGGCCCTGCACGACGAGGGCCTCGGGACGGGGCGCTGGCGCACCCGCGCCGAGCTGGAGCCGTTGTTCGACGGGCTCGAGCTGCTGCCGCCGGGCCTGGTGCCGCTGCACCGGTGGTGGCCCGGTGGGCCGGCGCTGCGTGAACCCTGGCCGGAGGAGCGGCTCATCGCCGGGGCCGTAGGTCGCAAACCCTAAGTACCGCAACATCATTGGAGTCACTCATGACATCGTCCGACACGGCGGTCACCGATCAGGAGATCCGCGCCAAGCTCACCGATATTCTCCGCAGCACCAGCATCGACCTGGCCACCTCGAAGGACGGCGTCAACTGGTGTTCGAACGCGTTCTTCGCGGTGCTGCACGACGACCCGTTCGTGCTGACCCTCGTCCTCGAGTCCGGCGGCCGCACGCTCGACTGCGTGCGCGCGAATCCGAACATCGGCGTCAAGATCGTGCCCGAGGGATTCCTGCAACCGTTCGCCCAGGGGCTCGGGACGGCCGTGGTGCGCGGCGCCGCCGACCGCGAGGAGACGTACGAGGCGCTGCGGCGCAAGGAGCCTCGGATCGAGCCGTTCCTGGCGACACCGGTCGAACCGATCGCCGTCACCGTCGACTGGTGGCGGGTCACGCATGTGGAAGGCGGCTGGCTGCCCGGCCGGGTGCTGGCGCGCGACGACGCATCCCGTCCGCGGTAATTGTCGATTTCGTTGCCGCGCATCGCGTGTGGTCCTAGGCTGATGAGTCACATCACTCCTGCTCAGAGAGGCTGACATGTCCGACGTGTCCCAATCCACCCCGGTCACCGGAGTGCGTGTGCCGGTCGGTGTGGACACCGAGCGGGCGAGTATCGCCCGCGTCTACGACGCCACTCTCGGTGGCAAGGACAACTACGACGTCGACCGCGTGGTCCGGGACAAGGTCGCCGAAATCGCCCCGCGCCAAAGCGAAGTCGCGTGGATGAACCGCCAGTGGCTGCACCGGGTGGTCCGGTACCTGTCCGGCCCGGCCGGTATCGACCAGTTCCTCGACATCGGCGCGGGCCTGCCCACCGTCGGCAACACCCACGAGATCGCGCAGCAGCAGAACCCTTGCGCGGCAGTGGTTTACGTCGACAACGACCCGGTCTGCAACGTGCACGGGCGGGTGCTGCTGGAGAGCAACGAGTACACCCATTTCGTCCCCGCGGACCTGACCGAACCCGATACGCTGCTGGCTCACCCCGAGGTCGGCGCGCACCTCGACCTGACCCGGCCGCTGGCGCTGATCCTGTGCGGCATCCTGCACCACGTCGACGATGCCCTCGATCCCGTCGGCATCATGCGCCACTACATCGACGCCGTCCCGCCCGGCTCCTACGTCGCGATCACGCACTTCTGGGATCCCGCCGACGGCTCCGACGCCCACGATATGGCGATCGAGCTCCAAAAGCGGTTCATCACAGCGGGTCTCGGCTCGGGCTGGTATCGCACCCGGGAGGAGATCGCGGCCTTCTTCGGTGATCTGGAGCTGCTCGAGCCGGGCCTGGTCGAACTCGACGACTGGTGGCCCATGGGCCCCGCGCTCGAACCCCGGTGCACCGAGAAGCGGCTGCTGCTCGGTGGGGTGGGCTACAAGACCGCCGGGCTCGATGCGGTCGTGACCCCGCTGCGCCGCGCCGCCGACTGACCACCCGAACCCGCCGCACCGCCCGAAGGACGATTCGCGATGCCCCTGTACGACGATCTGTCCGGCCCCGCCCTGCGTGACGACCGCTGGCAGTACCTCCAGGTCCCCCTCGACGAGACGCAGAGCTGGACCTACCGCGAACCCGATGCCAAGACCGATGTCGGCGCGGGCGCCGTCTCGATCCGCATCGACGAGTTCACCCGGTCGCACTCGCAGGTGCAGATACTCGACAACCCGAAGCACCTACTGGTGTCGACCGAGGAGTTCGACCTCACGGCCGGGCCGCGCACCTTCTCGGTGGAGATGACCGCCGAGAACATCGGCGCGACCGGCGAGGACTATCGCGACGGGTTCGCGGCCTTCAACGTTCTGGACATGGCCACCGCCGACGTCTTCGACCTCATCGTCACCAGCCGTCACGCCCACGCCATCCACGAACGCCTGTTCGTGCCCGGGGTCGTCGATCCGGCCGACGCGTTCACCCACGTGGTCCACGCCCCGCTCGCCGGGCTCGATATCGCGCCGGGCGGATTCCACCGCTACGCGGTGACCCTCGACCGCGACGGCCGCACGGTCACCTGGCGGATCGACGGCAGGCCGGTCTTCGTCACGCACCCCGACAGCCTGCCCACGGCGGTCCGCATCGGATTCGGGCTCATCACCCTGCACCCGATCCACGACGGGCGCAGCACATCGCTGCGCGGCCAGGGACTGCACGGGCACTGGCGCAACTTCGACATCGCCTAGGGAAGAGCCACGTCGGCGCGTCCGGATACGCTTAGGACATGTCAGTCCGCACCCGCAAACCGCTCGTTCCCGGAACCCAGTCGCCGATCCGCGAGGTCCCGCGCTCGATCGAGCGCCCGGAATATGCGTGGAAGAAGACAGTCAACGAGGGCCGCGAGCCGTGGGTGCAGTCCCCGGAGACGATCGAGAAGATGCGCCTCGCCGGCAAGCTGGCCGCGCAGGCACTCGAGGAGGCGGGCCGGGCGGTCGCGCCGGGCGTCACCACCGACGAGCTGGATCGCATCGTGCACGAGTACCTGTGCGACCACGGGGCCTACCCGTCGACGCTGGGCTACAAGGGTTTTCCGAAGTCGTGCTGCACCTCGCTGAACGAGGTGATCTGCCACGGCATCCCGGATTCGACGGTGATCGAGGACGGCGACATCGTCAACATCGATGTCACGGCCTACATCAACGGCGTGCACGGCGATACGAACAAGACCTTCCTCGCGGGCGAGGTGGACGAACAGGCGCGGCTGCTGGTGGAGCGCACCCACGAGGCCACCATGCGCGCCATCAAGGCCGTGCGCCCGGGGCGGGCGCTCAATGTGATCGGCCGCGTCATCGAGTCCTACGCCAACCGCTTCGGCTACGGCGTCGTGCGCGACTTCACCGGCCACGGCGTCGGCCCCACCTTCCACAGCGGCCTGGTGATCCTGCACTACGACCAGCCCGCCGTCGAATCGGTGATCGAGCCCGGCATGACCTTCACCATCGAGCCGATGATCAACCTCGGCGGCATCGACTACGAAATCTGGAACGACGGCTGGACCGTAGTCACCAAGGACCGCAAGTGGACCGCCCAATTCGAGCACACCCTGGTGGTCACCGACGACGGCGCCGAGATTCTCACCCTCCCGTGAGTACCCCGCCCAATTCGAGGCTTGCGCCTGTGGGCGGTCACCGACGACGGCGCCGAGATCCTCACCCTCCCGTGAGCACCCCGCCGCGCGGTGCGCTGTTGGTGGCGGGGACTACCTCCGATGCCGGGAAAAGCGTTGTGGTGGCGGGGATCTGCCGGATGTTGGCGCGGCGGGGGGTGCGGGTGGCGCCGTTCAAGGCGCAGAACATGTCGAACAACTCGGTGGTGACGCTGGACGGCGGGGAGATCGGGCGGGCGCAGGCGCTACAGGCACGGGCGTGCGGGCTGGAGCCGAGCGTGCGGTTCAACCCGGTGCTGCTGAAACCCGGCAGCGATCGGCGGTCGCAGCTGGTGGTGCGGGGGAGGGCCGTCGACACCGTGGGTGCGGGGGACTACTTCCGGCATCGGCAGCGGCTGCGGCAGATCGTCGTCGACGAATTGTCCTCGCTGCGAGACGAATTCGATGTGGTGATCTGCGAGGGCGCCGGATCCCCCGCCGAGATCAACCTGCGGGCAACGGATCTGGCGAATATGGGCCTCGCACGGGCAGCGGATCTACCGGTCCTGCTGGTCGGCGACATCGACCGCGGCGGTGTGCTGGCCCACCTGTTCGGCACCGTCGCGATCCTGGAACCCGAAGACCAGCAACTGATCTCGGGTTTCGTGATCAACAAGTTCCGGGGTGATGTGGACCTGCTGCGGCCGGGCCTGGACCAGCTGGCCGCGCTCACCGGCCGCCCCACTCTCGGCGTGCTGCCCTACGCCGACGAGCTCTGGATCGACGCCGAGGACTCGCTCGGCACCGTCTCCGACGCCCCGGTCGGGCGCCCGCGACCGCCGGTCGGCACCGAGTGGTTGACGGTCGCGGCGATCCGGCTGCCCCGCATCTCCAATTCCACCGATGTCGAGGCGCTCGCCTGCGAACCGGGCGTCTCGGTGCGGTGGGTGGACGACCCCTCGCGACTGACCGGCGCCGACCTCGTGGTCCTACCGGGCAGCAAGTCCACCGTGAGCGATCTGGAGTGGTTGCGCCGCACCGGGATTGCCGACGCGCTGATCGCCCGCGCCCGGACGGGCGGCCCGATCCTGGGCATCTGCGGCGGCTACCAGATGCTGGGCAAACGCATTCTGGACGAGGTCGAATCCGCGGCCGGGGAAGTCCCCGGGCTCGGCCTGCTGGACCTGGAGATCGAATTCGCCGACCCGAAGGTGCTGCGCCGCACGGGCGGGTACGTGATCGACCGGGAGGCCCCGTCGAGCGGCACCGCCGGTACGCGCACCTACCCGGGCTCGTCGCCCGGCGTCGCCCGGTCGCGGGACAGCGGTACTGCGGCACCCGATGCGCGGATCACGGTGCACGGCTACGAGATTCACCATGGACGCGTACGCCGACACGGCGAGCGGGCCTGGCTGGAACTGTCCGACGGCAGCGCCGAAGGCAGTGTGCGCGGCGCGATCTGGGGCACGCACCTGCACGGCCTGCTGGAGTCCGACGATTTCCGGCGAGCCTGGCTCCGAGACGTCGCAACTCAGGCAGCTCGCACGGGTTTCGTTGCCGCGGAAGATATCTCGGTCACCGCCATCCGCACCGCCCAACTCGACCTGCTCGCCGACCTGATCGAGAAGCACCTCGACCTGAACCAGATCGACCACCTGCTCTCCACCGGCCCCCCACCCGACCTGCCCGTCCTCACAATCGGGCACTGAAACCCGCCTGCACGCCGCATCGGGCGCTGTGCGCCGTTCCTGTCTGCCTGTGGCCTGGTGGCGGCCGCCGGGCGTTGGGTGGCCGAGTCGGCGGGGATGCGTCTACTGGCCTGAATGGTGGGCAGCAACACGCGGTCGGGGCTCGCGGTGGCGTGTAGCGTGGGGCTCCATGGAAACTCGGCGGATCGCGGTCGGGGACCGCGCGTGGACCGTGCGAGTCGGCGGACCGCACTCGCGGCACACCGTGCTGCTGCTCCCTGATGCGGGCGACCCGGTAGACGTCTACGACCGGGTGGCCACTCGCCTGCACACCTCCGACCTGCGCACGATCGCGGTCGAGACGCTCGACGACCTCGACTCGGCCGCGGTATACGCCATCCTCGACGAGCTCGGCGTCCCCTGGGCCAACCTCGCCGGGGTCGGCGCCGGAGCCGACCTGGCCTGGCAGCTGTCCGCGCGGGGATTCGGCCGGTTCATCGGATTGGTCGTCGCCGGTCGCGCGCATCCGGCCGTCCCGGGCCCCGGCGGCACGGTCGCCGACTCCACCTGCCCGGCCGTGGAGCTGCCCACCACCGTGATCGCCACCAAAGAACTGCCGCGCACCGCCGCCGAGGCCAGCGGGCGCCACGTCTACGGCGAATTCCGGGTCACGCAGGTCGACGTCGCCCACGTCGCCACCGAGGCCGACCACGAACTCGCCACCGAGATCGTGCTGCGCAGCGGCCTGTGGTGAGATCTACTCCGCGCGTGCGGGTTTCGCGCTGAACTCCGCGAGCCACGTGAGCCAGGAGTCGAGTTCGGCGAAGGCCGTGGCACGCACCGGCTCCGAGGACAGGAACACGTCGTGGCGCGCGCCCTCGATCGGCACGATATTGGTGCGGTCGCCCAGGCAGCCCGACCAGCGCTGAATCTGGCGCACATCGAGCACCGTGTCCGCGACATCGGCCGCGGGACCGTACCGGCGCATGAACTTCGTCACCTTCGACCGCAGGATCAGCGTCGGCACCCCGATATCGAGCCCGCGCTGCAGCCGCGCATGCCCCTGCCGGATCGCCCGCAGCCAGCCGAAATGCACCGGGAACCCGGCCAGCGGCTTCCAGTCCAGGTTGTAGTCCCACTCGCCGGATGCGCTGTGGTGCAGGCTGGCGCCGTAGGTGTCCACCTCGGCGCCCGGCAGCCTGGTCATCGCCCGCAGCCGCCCCAGCCCGTGAATCACGGCCGTGCCGACGGTCCGGTAGTAGGACGGGCCCTGCAGATCGAACCACGGGCTGTTGAGAACCAGGCCCGTGATGTCTTGTGCCGCACCATTTTCGGTCCGGTTGAGCCGATCCAGCCAGAGCGGCACCACCAGTCCGCCGGTGGAGTGCGCCATCAGCAGCACGGGCAGCCCGGTCTCCTCCCGCACGATGCGCAGCGCCTCGTTCAACTCGGCGTCGTAGAGCGCCAGATCGCTGACGTAGTGCGCGGTCTGCCCCGGCCGCAGCGAGCGGCCGCACTTGCGCAGATCCAGTGCGTAGAAGCGATATCCGCGCGTGACCATGTGCTCGGCCACGTGCCGCTGGAAGAAGTAGTCGGTGAAGCCGTGGATGTAGAGCACCACCCCGGTGGGAGCGACGGGACCGGAGGCGGCAGCCCGCGTAACCACGGAGGGACCCGCGGACGCCGCATCGAACACTGCCGCCCGCTCGGGACCCTCGGCCGCGTAGCGCACCAGCGTGGCCTCGGCGGTGCCCTCGCCGTCCGGGTCGGCGCCCAGCGGAATGGTCAGCTGCTCGTAGCCTTTGCCCAGCACATCGGCCTGCCAGCCCTCGGTGCGCACGGGTGCCACCGGCGTCTCGTTCGTCACAGCTCCACGATATTCGACCCGCTCAGCCGCGGCAGCCGGAGGGAAGTCCGTCACACCGGGCGTGGTCCGATTCCGAATCGGGCATGGTGAGGGGCAGAATCAGGTTGAAGTGAACGGCGGGTAACCTTCCCGCTGAAGTTGCTGACCCGCGCAGGACAAGGAAGTCGATCTACCCGTGCCGAACGCTGCGATGACTGAAAAGACCGATGTAGTACTCATCGGTGCCGGCATCATGAGTGCCACCCTCGGCGCACTGCTACGTCAGGTGCAGCCGGACTGGTCGATCACCATGTTCGAGCGGCTCGACGCCGCCGCGCCGGAGAGCAGCGACCCGTGGAACAACGCGGGCACGGGCCATTCCGCGCTCTGCGAGCTGAACTACAGCCCGCAGCAGGCCGACGGCTCGGTCGACGTGTCCAAGGCCGTCGACATCAACGAACGCTTCCAGGTGTCGCGGCAGTTCTGGGCGTACGCCGTGGAGAACGGGGTGCTCGGCGAGCCCTCGGAGTTCATCAACCCCATCCCGCACGTCAGCTTCGTCCACGGCGCCGACAACGTCGACTACCTGCGTAAGCGGTATGAGGCGCTGTCGCGCCACCCGCTGTTCGAGGGCATGGAGTACATCGACGCGCCCGACGAGTTCGCGCGGCGGCTGCCGCTGATGGCCAAGGGGCGCGACTACTCCGAACCGGTCGCGCTGAACTGGACCGACTCCGGCACCGATATCGACTTCGGCTCGCTGACCAAGCAGCTGCTGGCCTACCTGGGTGCCAGCGGCGTCGAAATCGCCTTCGGCAACGCGGTTCTCGACCTCGACAAGCAGTCCGACGGCAGCTGGAACGTCCGGTCCCGCAACACCCGCACCGGCGCCACCCGCACGGTGAACGCGAAGTTCGTCTTCGTCGGCGCGGGCGGCTACGCGCTGCCGCTGCTGCAGAAGTCGGGGATCAAGGAGATCAAGGGCTTCGCCGGATTCCCGGTCAGCGGCCAGTTTCTGCGCTGCACCAATCCGGATCTGATCCAGCGGCACAACGCGAAGGTGTACGGCAAGGCCGCCGTCGGCGCGCCGCCGATGTCGGTGCCGCACTTGGATACTCGCGTCATCAACGGCCGGGCGGGTCTGCTGTTCGGACCCTATGCGGGCTGGACGCCGAAGTTCCTCAAGGACGGTAAGCTCACCGATCTGCTGAAGTCGGTGCGCGCGGGCAACCTCACGCCGATGCTGGGCGTCGGCGTCACCGAGCTGGGCCTGGTCAAGTACCTGGTCAGCGAGCTGCTCAAGTCGCAGTCCGGCAAGGTGAACACGATGGCGGAGTTCATCCCGCGCGCCGAGGGCCCGGACTGGGAGCTGATCACGGCCGGTCAGCGCGTGCAGATCATCCGCCGCAAGGGCGTCGGCGGGGTGCTGGAGCTGGGCACCGCCGTGATCGCCGCGGCCGACGGTTCGGTGGCCGGACTGCTCGGGGCCTCGCCGGGCGCGTCGACCTGTGTCAGCGCGATGCTCGACGTGCTGCAGCGGTGCTTCCCGCAGGAGTACGCCGGCTGGACGCCGAAGCTGAAGGAAATGGTGCCGTCGCTGGGCGTGAAGCTCTCGGAGAATCAGGCGCTCTACAGCGAGGTGTGGGACTGGTCGAACAAGGCCCTGCACTTGACACGCGACGACGTGAGCGACAACACGCCGACACCGGCCGGGGTCGCGTAGCGCCGATCTATGTGATAGCAAGACGCGATGATGTCAACGGTTGCTCTCAAGAGGTCGTGGGCCGCAGATCTGGACACCGCGACCCTGTACAAGCTGTTGAAGCTTCGTGTCGAGGTGTTCGTCGTCGAGCAGAAGTGCGCGTACCCGGAACTGGACGGACTCGACCTGCTGCCGGAGACACGGCACCTCTGGCTCGACGACGAGGGTGAGATCATCAGCACCCTGCGGCTGCTGGAGGAGCATCACGACGGGGTGGATTCGTTCCGCATCGGGCGCCTGTGCACCTCGCCGCCCGCCCGGGGTCACGGCTACACCACCCGGCTGCTGCAGGCGGCGCTCGCCGAAACCGGTTCGGCCCCGGTGCGTTTGAACGCCCAGACCTACCTCGTCGACATGTACACCAAGCACGGCTTCGAGGCCGACGGCGAGGAGTACATCGAGGACGGCATCCCGCACATTCCGATGCGCCGCGGCTGATCTCGGCGTCCGCCCGCAAGCGCTCTGCCGTCAGTCGGCGGTGACCGCGTAGAAGGTGTGGGCGGGCGTCACGCAGTAGAACGCCGTCCGTGCCGGGCAGGCTGGAGGACAGGCCGATCGCGACCAAGCGGGGGACGCCCGCCGCGGGGAGGCCGGTGAGCAGGGCCCGCGCCCGGACCGTCGAGGGCCGCCAGGTCACCTACGAGCTGACGGCCCTCGGTCACAGCATCCTGGTGCCCCTCGAGGCGATCTGCGCATGGGCGCGGGACCATTGGGAGGAACTTCTCGACGTCGCCGATCCGATGCCGGGCGAACGCGCGGCCGTGGGCGCCTGAGCGGACAGCCCGCTCCGTCATTTCCGGCATGTTCTCGGCCGGAAATGCTGCGGCGCATCCCGTCTCAGGACGGGAAGGTCGCTACCAATCCGCCGTCGATGACCAGGTCCTGGCCATTGATGTACGACGCTTCATCGGACGCCAGGAATGCGACGGCGTCGGCGATCTCCTGCGGCCGCCCGAAACGCCCGGTGGCGACGCGGCCCCGCAGGGCGGCCGCCTGCTCGGCGGGCAGCGCGGACTCGGAGAACAGCGGTGTGTCGATATAGCCCGGGCTGATCGAGTTGACCCGGATGCCCCGCGGCGCGAGATCGGCGGCGAGGGTGCGCGCGAGGTTGTGCACGGCGGCCTTCGTCGCGGAATACACTGTGGCGCCGGGATTTCCGCGGTGCAGCGTCCAGGATGCGTTGATCACGACCGAGGAACCGCCGGGCATCAGCGGCAGGGCACGCTGGATGGTGAAGAACACGCCCTTGAAGTTGATGTCGACCACGGAGTCGAAATCCGCCTCGGTGATCTCGGCGATCGGCTTGAAGATCCCGCCACCCGCGTTGGCGAACAGCACGTCGAGGCGTCCGAAGCGGTCGCGGATCGCGGCCATGAGCGCGTCGAGCGCGGTGAGGTCGGCGACGTCGTTGCGCACCGCCAGCAGCCGGTCGCCGCCGTCGAGATCCTTGGCGGCGGTATCGAGTTTCGCCTGGTCACGGCCGGTGATGATGACGCTGCCGCCCTCGGCGAGGATCCGGCGCGCGGTCTCCAGGCCCATCCCGCTGGTCCCGCCGGTGATCAGAACAACTTTCTCGGAAAATCTCACGCGACCGATGATGCCGTGCTGTCGCGCGGATTGTCATACCGGCTGGTCTCGCCGCGCCGGGACACCGTCGGTCGCGAGGTCCCGCACCAGCAGGGTGGCGCCCGCGACCGCGCCCGGCATCAGGAATACCGCCACGAACGGGATCAGGAAGGCCGCGGCGAGGGGAGTTCCGAAGCCCCACACCAGCATTCGGCGAGTCCGCAGCATCGCGAGCTGTTCGCGCAGTTCGACACCGCGGCGCTGCAGCGCCACGGAGGTGAGCTCCTGGGTGAGGAAATATCCGGTCACGCACACGACCAGCACGGGAACCACGGTCTGCCCCACCACGGGGACGAATCCGGCGGCGAACAGCAGCACGCCCCACAGCGCGGCCCGGACCACGATCCGCAGGCTGTCGCGAATCGAGATCCACAGTTCGCGCCACAACGGCAGCCCGGATTCGGGCGCGGTGCCGTCCGGGGACTGCGACCGGTCGACCTGTTCGGACAGCGCCTCGTAGAACGGTTGCCCGATCGCCAGCGTCACCGCGGTGAAGGTGAGCACCGACAGCAGCAGTCCCAGCACGACCAGCAGCACGGCGAGGAATCCCCGCAGCAGCCCCGGCCACGGCGAGGCCCAGGTGTCGGCGAACGGCGTCGCCCACTCCACGATGTCGCCCGCGAAGATCACGAGCGCGATCACCGCGGCGAGATACAGCAGCAGCGCGATCAGGCCGGGCACCAGGCCCAGCCCGAGCGAACGCCGATGCGTCGCCACCCACCGCTGCCCTCGCACGAGGTAGCCGAACCCGTTCGCCAGATCACGCACGGGCACAGCGTAATCGGAGATCGGCCCCGGGTGCGGAAGTGGGCGACGGGTGCGGGCCGGTTGCGAAGAGTTGTGTGAGTGCGGTTGTTCACAGGAGGGCGGCGCCGGTCGGCGGGGGCGGCGCGCCTAGAGTTGGGGCGTGTCCGAATCCCGAACCACTGTGGCGCCGCGAACCGATACGACCACGTCAGCGCGTGATGAGGCCGGATTTCCGTTCTCGGCGGTGGTGGGGCAGGAGCGGCTGCAGCTGGCGTTGATTCTGTGCGCGGTGCATCCCGGGATCGGCGGCGTGCTGGTGCGCGGGGAGAAGGGGACCGCGAAATCGACGGTGGTGCGGGCGCTGGCGCAGCTGCTGCCGCCGATCGTGGACGAACGCGGGGAGCGGCCCGCGCGGCTGGTGGAGCTGCCGGTCGGGGCGACCGAGGACCGGGTGGTCGGATCGCTGGATCTGGAGCGGGTGCTGCGCGACGGCGAGCAGGCGTTCCGGCCCGGCCTTTTGGCAGCGGCGCATCACGGGGTGCTCTACGTCGACGAGGTGAATCTGCTGCACGATCACCTGGTGGACGTGCTGCTCGATGCCGCCGCCATGGGGCGCGTGCATATCGAGCGCGATGGGGTGTCGCATTCGCATCCGGCGCGATTCGTGCTGGTCGGCACCATGAATCCCGAGGAGGGGGAGCTGCGTCCGCAGCTGTTGGACCGGTTCGGGCTGACCGTCGATGTGGCGGCCTCCCGGGATGTCGACGTGCGGATGGCGGTGGTGCGCCGCCGCCTGGACTACGAGGCCGACCCGGCGGGATTCGCGGCGCGCTACGCGGGTGCCGACCGGGAGGTGGCCGAGCGGATTCTCGGCGCGCGCGAGCGCCTCGCCGAGGTCGCGCTCGACGATGTGGAGCTGCGGCGCATCGCGGCGCTGTGCGCCGCCTTCGATGTCGACGGCATGCGGGCGGATCTGGTCGTGGCTCGCACCGCGACCGCCCACGCGGCCTGGCGCGGAAGTGACTGTGTGACAGCCGAAGACGTGCGCGTCGCCGCGGAATTGGCGCTGCCGCACCGGCGCCGGCGCGATCCGTTCGACGAACCGGGCATCAGCGAGGATCAGCTGGACGAGGCCATGCGCCAGGCGGGGGAGCAGGCCGAGCAGAGCCGGGGCGAATCGGATTCGGGCACAAGCGGATCGGAGCCCGAGGTCGGTTCCGATAGCGACGAATCCGAGGGCGGTCGCGCCGACAATCCGGACGGGCCCGACGGCGGGCCGGAAGGCCCTGACGATTCCCAGGGCGGGCCTGACAACTCCCGCGGTGGGCCTGACGATTCCCACGGTGGGCCCGATGATCTCCACGGTGGGCCTGACGATCCTCACGGTGGGCCTGACGATCCTCATGGCGGGCCTGACGATCCTCACGGTGGGCCGGATGATCCCGACGGCGGGCCCGGCTCGCCCGGCGGTGGGCCGGGTGGTGGTGCCCGCGACGGTAAGGCCGGGGCGCCCGTGAATTCCGTTGCGCGCCCGCCCCGCTGGGAGATTCCCGGTGTCGGGGAGGGCGCGCCGGGCCGCCGCTCCCGGGCGCACAGCAGGCACGGCCGGGTCGTCCGCGCCACCTCGGATACGTCCGCGGGCCTGCATCTGCTCGGCACCGTGTTCGCCGCCGCACCGCATCAGCACGCCCGCGGCCGGTCCGCCGGTCCGCTCGCGCTGCAGGCCGGTGACCTGCGCGGCGCGTATCGCGAAGGGCGCGAAGGCAATTTGGTGATTTTCGTCGTGGACGCGTCCGGGTCGATGGCGGGCCGCGACCGGCTGTCCGCGGTGACCGGCGCGGTGGTGGCGCTGCTGCGCGACGCCTACCAGCGGCGCGACAAGGTCGCCGTGATCACCATGCGCGGCGCCGAGGCCGAGCTGGTACTTCCCCCGACCTCCTCGGTCGACATCGCCGTCCGGCGGCTGGCCGCCCTGCGCACCGGCGGCAAAACCCCACTGGCGCAGGGACTTGTGAAGGCCCGCGAGATCGTGCAGCGCGAGCGGGTGCGCGATCCGCAGCGCCGCGCCATGCTGGTCCTGCTCACCGACGGCCGCGCCACCGGCGGCGTCGATCCGGTACCGCGCGCCCGCGCCGCCGCCCGCCGTCTCGCCGCAGACGGCGTCGCCGCAGTGGTGGTGGATTGCGAGCGCGGCATGATCCGCCTCGGCCTGGCCGCCGACCTGGCCCGCGACCTCCGCGCGACCTACCTCCAATTGACCGAACTCACCGGCGATTCCGTCGCCGGAGCAGTCCGAGCAGCGGGCACCACCCGAGCCGCATAGCCGGGCCGCCGCGACGGCCAACCAACGAACAGTCCAGCTGGCCTCGGTTTTGCTCGCCTTCGCCTCGCCGCTGTGGAGTTCGCATCGGCTCGCCGGGCGGGTGCTGCGCCTGCGGTTCGGGACGCCGCGCGTCATCACGCGACTGCCCGCGATCCCGCCGGGATCGGCCTCGAATTCGACGCGGAACCGGCGCGGCTGTCCCTGATCCGTGCGTCGTCGTCGCTGGTTCGTCTCGAGCTGGCCGAACCCGTGCCCGCCCGTATCCAGGGCGTGCGCCGGGTCGCGGTGCGTTCGGTCGTCACCAGCACCGACGACCCCGATCGGCTACTCGCCGCCGTCGCGGAGGGTCGGTGCTGAAGCCGCGCCGACAGGTCCGCCGCGAGCCGTGCCGACAGATGTCAGGAGGCAAGTGGGGCGCGGGCGGCGGTGGGGGCGGGGCAGCGATCTGCCAGAGCCGACAGCACGGGGGAACACCCCGCGTCGATCACGAGGGTGGCGAGGTCGTCGCCGCGGGTGGCGCCGCGGTTGACGATGATCACCGGGCGACCCGTCTTGGCCGCGTGGCGGACGAATCGCAGGCCGGACATGACCGTCAGCGACGATCCGGCCACCAGCAGCACCTCCGCCGCGTCGACCACCTCGAATGCCGCGGCGACCCGGTCCCTGGGCACGTTCTCGCCGAAATAGACGATATCGGGCTTCAACAGGCCGCCGCAGTGCGCGCAGTCGACCATCCGGAAGTGATCGGTGTCGGTGACCACCGCGTCGGCGTCGGGGGCCACCTCGAGTCCGCTGGTGATCGCGGCCTCGGCGAAGCCCGGATTCGCGGCCTCGAGGCGGTCGGCCAGGGCCATTCGCGAGATCAGGGCCTCGCATCCCAGGCAGCGCACGCGTGCGTAGGTGCCGTGCAGGTCGAGCACGCGGCGGCTGCCCGCCTTGGTGTGCAGCAGGTCCACGTTCTGGGTGATCAGGCCGGTGACGATGCCGGCGCGCTCCAGGCGGGCCAGCGCCCGATGCCCGGGGTTGGGTCGCGCGGCATCCATGCGCCGCCAGCCGACATGGTTGCGTGCCCAATACCGTTGCCGGAACGCAGGATCGCCCACGAACTGCTGGTAGGTCATCGGGTTGCGGGGCGGCGAACCGGGGCCGCGATAGTCCGGGATCCCGCTGTCGGTGGAGATTCCGGCGCCGGTCAGCACCGCCACGCGGCGGTCGGCGACCAGCTCGAGCAGCCGTCCCATCTCGGGACCGGGCGGGGTGTCCGGCATGAGGTCCAGGGTACGGGCGGGCCCGAGAATCGGCGCTGGTCCGGGTATGGCACCGTGGAGCGGCAGCGCAGCAGACAAGGAGCAGAGCACATGCCCAAGGGTGTTCCGGAGACGATTCCCGACGACGGGCTGACCACGCGGCAGCGGCGCAATCAGCCCGTGCTCGCCGTGCATACCGGTGTGGGCAAGGGGAAGTCGACGGCGGCGTTCGGGATGGCGCTGCGGGCCTGGAACCAGGGTTTCGACATCGCGGTGTTCCAGTTCGTCAAGAGCGCCAAGTGGAAGGTGGGGGAGGAGGCAGCCTTCCGCACGCTCGGGCGCCTGCACGAGGAGACGGGGACGGGCGGGGCGGTCGAATGGCACAAGATGGGCGAGGGCTGGTCGTGGGTGCGCAAGCCCGGCACCGAGGAAGACCATGCCGCCGCGGCGCTGGCCGGGTGGCAGGAGATCGCCCGCCGCCTCGCCGCCGAACAGCACCGCTTCTACGTCCTCGACGAGTTCACCTACCCGCTGAAATGGGGCTGGGTCGACGTGGACGAGGTGGTCGAGACCCTGCGCGCCCGCCCGGGCAACCAGCATGTGGTGATCACCGGCCGCGATGCCCCGCAGGCACTCGTCGACGCCGCGGACCTCGTCACCGATATGAGCAAGGTCAAACACCCGATGGACGCCGGTCGCAAGGGCCAGCGAGGCATCGAGTGGTGAATTCCGCACCCGTCGGACCGCGCGGTGCTGTCCGGGTGCCCGGAGGCGGGCGGTGAGTACGCCCGCGGTGGTGATCGCGGCGCCCGCCTCGGGGAGCGGGAAGACCACGGTCGCAACGGGTTTGATCGGGGCGCTGCGGCGGGCCGGGCATGCGGTGGCGCCGTTCAAGGTGGGACCCGACTACATCGATCCGGGGTATCACGGCCTGGCGGCGGCGCGGCCGGGACGGAATCTGGATCCGGTGCTGGTGGGCACCGACCGGGTGGTGCCGCTGTATCGGCACGGCACCCGCGGCTGCGATATCGCGGTGGTCGAGGGCGTGATGGGGTTGTTCGACGGCCGCATCGACGACGACCGGGCCGATGCGGTGGCCGAGGGTTCGACGGCGCAGGTCGCGGCGCTGCTCGGGGCGCCGGTGGTGCTCGTGGTCGATGCGCGCGGGCACAGCCAGAGCCTCGCCGCGCTGCTGCACGGTTTCGCCACCTTCGACAGCGGGATCCGGCTCGGGGGAGTGATTCTCAACCGGGTGGGCAGTGAACGCCACGAACAGGTGCTGCGGGCCGCCTGCGCCCGGGTGGGCATGCCGGTGCTCGGCGCTCTGCCGCGTATGGCCGAATTATCCGTTCCCTCACGGCATTTGGGTCTGATTCCGGCCGTGGAGCACGGCGGCGCGGCGCGGGCGGCGGTGGATACGATGACCGAACTCGTCGCGGCGCACGTGGATCTGGCGGCGATCGCCCGGCTGGCCGCCGCGCGTGTGCACGGTCCGGCCTGGGATGCGGTGGCCGCCGTGACCGGAACGGTGCACGACGCACTCTCGACTGCCGCCACCGAGGGTGTCGACTCCGCGGTCGAAGGTGGCGTCGAGTCCGGAAGGCTCACCGGCGCAGCGGTATCGAGTGACGTCGGGGCGGATGCCGAATCGCGGCTCGTGGGATCGGTGGCCCATGGCCCGACCGGGGGTGCGGAGACCGTGATCGCGGTCGCCGGTGGGGCCGCGTTCACCTTCGGGTACGCCGAACATCGCGAGCTGCTCGAGGCCGCGGGTGCGACCGTCGTCGCCTTCGATCCGATGCGTGATGAATTGCCCCGTGACACAGCGGGTCTGGTACTTCCCGGGGGGTTCCCGGAGGAGCATGCCGCCGAGCTCGCCCGCAACGGCCCGCTGCTGTCCGCGGTGGCGGAGTCGGCGCGGCGGGGGATGCCCGTGCACGCCGAATGCGCCGGGCTGCTGTATCTGGCCCGCTCACTCGACGGCCACCGCATGGCCGGGGTCGTCGACGTGGCGGCCGAATTCGGGCCGCGCCTGACCCTCGGATACCGGGATGCGGTGGCGCTGACGGATTCTCCGCTCTGGCGGGCGGGCGATCGGGTGCGCGGTCACGAATTCCACCGCACCCACCTGACCGCCGCCGAGTCACAGCCCCCCGCCTGGGGATGGCGATCACCGGAGGGCCGGACCGTCCGCGAGGGCGCCGTGGTCCACCGGGTCCACGCCTCCTACCTGCACACCCACCCCGCGGGAAATCCCACGGCCACAGCGAGATTCGTCGCAGCGGCAGCCGCCTACGCAGCCGAGCGTTCCGATGCCTGACGCTCCTCGAATCGGCGACAGCGCAACCCACCACCGCCTGTCCGCCATGTTGGCTGCTCGGGGGAGAGGCGCATGACCGGCGCGGAATTTGTTGTGGGGGTGGGGCTTCGGCCGTCTGTGCGGGCGGTGGACATTGTCGACGCAATCCGGGAAGCGGTGGGCGACAAGGTGGTCCGGTGTTTGGCGACGGTGGATCGGCGTGCCGGAGAGCCGGGGTTGGTCGAGGCGGCCGCGGAACTCGGGGTGCCGATCGTGGCGTTCGAGGTCGCGGAGCTGGCGGAGGTCGAGGTGCCGAATCCGCGGGCGCGCACCGCGGCCGCGATCGGCGTACCGAGCGTCGCCGAGGCCGCGGCGCTGCGGGCCGCCGCGGGCGGGGACCTCGTCGTCCCCAAGCGGGTGCGACCCGGCATCACCGTCGCGGTCGCCCGCTGCCCGCGGTAATACCCCGGATCAGTCGGCCTGCAGCTGCCGGAGCAGACCGAGACGGTCGACGACGGCGTGCCGCGCGCTGATCCGGTCACCGACGAAACGGAACAGGGCGAATGCCTCCATGCTGATCTTGCGGCCGGTGGCGGGGATGCCCATGAGCTCCCCGGTGTGGGTGGCCTGCATCCGCCAGCGCACCATCACCCCGTCGTCCTCGCCCATGATGTCGAGGATGTCGAAGGAGGGATCGGTGTAGGCGGCGTGGATCGCGCGCACCGTATCCTTGAATCCCTGTGCGCCGACGACATTCCGGTGGTCGCCCTCGGTGGTGATGAAGTCGTCGGTGAACAGCTCGTCGGCGATGTCGGGGTTGCCCGCCTCCAGGTTCTTGTAGAGGCGGCGGATGGTGTCCTTGTGAGACTGCGTGGTCATGATCAGCCCTTCGGCGCTACGCTAATTACTGAGTGGTGACTCAGTAATTTAACCTCTTTCCTGAGTGATCGCGCAAGAAGGAGGAAGCATCCGTGGCGGAATCGCGACGAGGCCGCCCGTCCACCGGAGTCCGCGAGGCGGTGCTGCGGGCGACCGAGCAGGCGCTGGCGGAGACGGGAACGGCGTTGTCCACCAAGGAGATCGCGCGCCGCGCCGGTGTCGCCGAATCGAGCATCTTCTACCACTTCGGCGACCGGCTCGGACTCCTGCGGGCGGTGGTCGGCGAGCACCTGCCGGGCTTCGCGGACGCCGCGGTCATGCTGGGGCGGCGCACCCCGAACCGGGATCTGCGCGACGCCCTGGCCGCCCTGCTGTCCGGCCTCGAGCGCTTCTATCTCGGCATCATGCCGATTCTCGGTGCCCTGCAGTCGGATCGGCAGCTGCGCGAACTGCTGGCGCGCCGGGAGGGCGAGGTCGGCCCGCATCTGGCGCTGCGCTCGGTCGCCGAGGTGCTGCGCGCCGAACAGCAAGCGGGGCTGGTGAATTCCGAGCTGGACCCGGTGGCGGGCGCGGTGCTGCTCGTCGGCGCCGCCCATCAGCGGGCCCTGCACCGGTATCTGCTCGGCGCGGTCGCGGAGACGTTCCTGCCGTCGGTCGAGGCCGTGGCCGACGGGCTGCTCGCCGCCTTCCGGGCCTGATCGACCCGCTCAGCGCCAGGAGTTCAGGACGCGGTCGACGGTGGGGCGGATCTCGGCCCGGGCGTCGGCGCGGGGGACGCCCTCCATCAGGAGGCGGTCGTACCCGGTGTCGAGGTGACGCACCGAGGCGATGACGGCGAGCGTGATGGCCTCGGCGTCGAGCACCTTGGCGGCGGCGGTGCGCCCGACCCGGCCGCTGCCCCGCACCGACGCGTGCACCGCGATCTCGGTGGCCCGCTCGGCCGGGCAGCGGGGGAACAGCCGCCGGATCTCCGCGGCCATCAGCGCCTGGAATTCGACGTCCTGTTCGGCCCGCCGCACGCGGTCGCGCTCGCGGCGGCGCAGCCGTGCCTCCTCATCGGCCAGGCACTGCTCCTCGGCCCGGGCCAGGGCCCGCTCCTCGACGAGGATGCCTTGGCGCTCATAGCGTTTGCGGCGCGGATTGAAGCGGACGACCACGGCGGCCAGCACGCTCTCCTTCTTGGCGCGTCGGCTCAGAGCGGCGTCTCCGGCGGGCAGGAATTCCAGATGGTCCAGATCGGCACAGGTCAGACAGAGTGCCCCGGTACCGGACATGATCAGATACGGCCCGGTCTCCGCGCATTCGGCGCAGGTCCACGGTTCCTGCGCCGCGACGACCGTCAGATCGGGCGCCTTGTTCTGCCGCCGCTCCAGCTGCGCCCGGCGCGCGGGTGTGAGATCGGGTGCGAGCCAATGCATCCGGAACGCCGAATCGTCGCCCGACTCGAGGAATCGAAGCGCCTGCCGGTCGCGGCTCCCGGACAGATAGGCCGCCTCGCTGGGGGCCAGTCCCTGCTCGTGCGCCCAGTCCCGCAGGATGCCGACCGCATCGCCGAGCCGCTGCCCGTCCACCGCGGCCGCCTGCTCGAGCGCGTCGATCCGCCCCTGCCGCCACCGATCCACATGGCTCGAACGCAGCCATCCCACACCCGTGAACACATCGATCGCACTGACGTACTTCTGCCTGGCCAGCGCCGCTTCCGCGGCCTCGACCACCCGGCGCCGGAGTTTGGACACGTCGCCCGACCTTACCGGCAGGAGCATGAGCGTCGTTCGCAAGTAGCATCGGGACCGGGCGGGACTCCCGGGTTTTCCCGGATGTTCGGGGTGGAGGCGATCGATAAGGTGAGGTCTCGCATGTGATTTCAGTCGTTGCCCGGGAGTGCCCATGTCGGTCGATGTGATCGCCGAACCCGCACAGCAGGATTCGGCCACACCCCGGATGGTGTACTGGCCCGTCGCCGTCCGGGTTCTGTTCCGGTTCTTCTTCAGCTACATCGTGCTGTTCTATGTCGCCACCGCGCTCGTGATCACCTCGCTGGCCGGATGGGCGGGGCGGTTCATTCCCGAGGCGGTTCTCACCGCACCGGGCCGCGCGCTGGACCCGCTCGTGCGCTGGGTGGGCACGCACGTGTTCGGCACCACCATCGCGCCCGAAACCGTCACGGGCAGCGGCGATACCGCGGCGACCTGGGTGCTGGCGGCGTGCCTGCTGGCGATCGCGGCCGTGATCACCCTGATCTGGTCGATTCTCGACCGGCGGCGTCCGGCCTATCCGTCCCTGCACACCGGCCTGCGGCTGATGATCCGATTCGGGCTGGCGGCCACGATGTTCGTCTACGGCTTCGCCAAGGTGTTCCCGACACAGATGACGCTCGGACTGTTCCGGTACGTGGAGCGGTTCGGCGATATGAGCCCCATGGGTGTGCTGTGGTCGCAGGTGGGTGCCTCGCCACAGTATGAGATCGCCCTCGGTTCGGCCGAGGTGCTGGCCGGGGTGCTGCTGATCCTGCCCTGGACGGCGACCGCGGGCGCGCTGCTCGCCCTGGTGGACATGGCGCAGGTGCTGCTGCTGAACCTGACCTTCGACGTGCCGGTGAAACTGTTCGCATTCCACCTGCTGCTGCAGAGCGCCGTCCTGCTGGCACCGGAGGCGCGGCGCCTGACACGGGCGCTGCTGGGCCGCGCCGCGCCCGCCGCGACACCCCCGGCGCGGTGGAGCACCACGCGCACGGCGGTCATCGTCCAAGTGGCCCTCGGCGCCTGGGTCCTGGGCGGAGCGGTGCAGCAGGGATGGGCGAATTGGCATGACTCCCAACGCCTGTCGCCGCTCCACGGGATCTGGGAGGTCACCGAGTTCACCGCGGCCGGGCAGCTGCGCCCGCCCCTGACCACCGATGCCGAGCGGCCGCGCCACATCGTGTTCGACCGGGTCTTCGACCGGCCCACCGGTCCCTCCACCGATACGGTGATACAGGGCATGGACGATCGGATCAGCCGGATGTCGGCGATCATCGACACCGGACGGAACCGGATGGAGCTGGCACAGGGAGCCGGAAAACCGTACGGGGCCTTGACCTTCGAACGCCCGGGGCCCGATCGGATGGTCCTCGAGGGCACCCTGCGGGACCAGCCGGTGCGCATCGTCGCACACCGGATCGACGAGACGGCCTTCACGCTGCCCAGCCGCGGCTTCCACTGGGTGCAGGAGTTCCCCTACAACCGGTGAATCCGCTAGGGCGCCACCGCGGTCCAGTCGGCGAAGCCGGTGGGGTCGTGGCGGCCCAGGCTGGCATGTTCGAACAGGCCCCAGCCCTCGGCGCCATTGCAGCGGGCCTGCGCGACGTGGTCGATGACGCCCCACGGGATGCGTGCGGCGACGGCCGGATCGGTGAGATCGTAGGCGACACTGGACGACCAGCCCGCGCCCTTCCACTGGCCGTGCCCCCAGTCCGGATCCCCGCCGTAACCGCAGCCGATATGCAGCGCCATGAACGTGTGCGGCGTGATCTCCACCTCGAGCGGCTTACCGTCGGGCGTCGTCAGATCCAGCCGTGCGGCAACGGGAAGCCTTGTGCCGGAACAGTATTCGATGTGCACCCGGGGCCAGCCGAGCTGCTCCACCCGCCCGTCCGGCCACACCCGCACCGCATCGTTGAGGGTGCGGAAGCCGTCCGGATTCTCCTGCATGATCACCACGATCGCGAAGTCGTCGAACCGCAGCGGCACATACATCCACCAGAACCCGCCCGGCCCTTCGGCATTGGCGCGACCGGCGGGTTCGGTCTCGCCGACGGGACGGATGCCCCAGGAGCGGTCGCGGGTGCCGGTCCACACCCGCGGGTCGACGGCGATATCGGTCCCGTCCAGGCTCAGCATGCCCGACCACGACCCGACCTGGGCGAACCGCGAGGCGTCGATGATCGGCCGGTTCCCGGCGAGAATCAGATGCGGCTGCTCCTGCACCGCCGGGAACGCGCCGGTCCAGGTGAGGTCGAAGCCGAGATCGTCGTGCTCGCAGACGATCCGGATGCGCTGCAGCGGCTCCAGCACCTCGATCCGATAGCCGCCGACCCGCTGGTCCAGACCGCGCTCGCCCAGCGCGTCGGAGAAGCGCACCGCGCGCTGGGTGTCGCCGCGGCGGACCGCGGCGTAGGCGTCGACGACCCCCAGATTCGGGTACACGCCCATGCCGGTGATCAGCAGCGTGCCACCGGCACGATCGTGCGCGTTGAAATAGCTGCGGTCGTAGAAGTTCCGGTCGCTACCGGCCACCCGGGCCATCGACAGCGGCGTCTGGTGGATGGGGTACTCGTCCAAGGGGACAGGCATGTTCGAATCCTGTTCGTAGCGGGTCAATCCCAGGTGTATGTTCCGGCGAGCAGGGCCTCCAGGCTCGTCCGGTGCATGACGTAGTCGTCGCGGTCGGCGGTGTCGGTGTCCTCGCCGAAGTGGATCATCCGGCGCTTCACCCGCGCCATCACGATGCCGTGCCGCAGCGCCGCGTACACCAGATACCAATCCAGTTCGCGCACCGTGTATCCGGTGATCCGCCGGTAATGGTCCACCACATCGTCGCGGCGCAGGTAGTCCGGCAGGCCGGGCTGGTCGAATCGGGTGGCGATGTCCTGGAAGAAGCGGTGGATGAAGATGATCCACGCGATATCGAGTTCGCGCGGGCCCAAAGCCGCCATCTCCCAGTCGAGAACGGCGGCGGGCTCGAATCCCCGATAGATCACATTGCCGGGCCGCGCGTCGCCCCAGCTGAGCACGTCCGGGCCCGGATCGGCGGGCCAGTGCTCCTCGAGCCACTCGAAGGCCCGCTCCAGCAGCGGAATCCGGTATCCGTCGTCGGCCAGCGCCCACCGGTACCAGGCCCGCTGCGCGTCGACGTGGCGGCGCAGCGCCGAACCCTCGCCGTCGAGCATCGGGAATTTCGCGGCCGGATCGGGCAGGGCGTGGATCTTCGCGATGATGTCGACGGTGTTGCGGGTCAGCCGCAGCCGTTGCTCGGCCGTGGCGTCGAACAGCCAGCCGACGAACACGTAGGGCGGATTGTCCTCGGGGATACGGCCGTCCACCCGCCGCATCACGAAAAACGGTGTGCCCAGCACCGATTCGTCGGTCTCCAGCCAGCACAGCGGCGGCACCGGCACGTCGGTGTGCTCGGCCACCCCGGCCATCACCGCGTACTGCGTCTCGAGGTCGTAGGTCTCGAATACCGGGAACGACCCGGCCTCGGGTGCCATGCGCGCCACATAGGAGCCGCCTCCCGCCCGCCCGTCGACCTGCCATGCGGCATCGAACAGCACCGAGGAACTCGACATGCCACCGGCCTGCGGGCGAGTCAGGTTGGTGATCTTGGGCGGACCGTCGCAGTCCAGGCGGGCCGCCAGCCAGCGGGTGAGCCGCTCGGCGAGGTCGTCCAGATCGCGGGCGCTGGTGGTCAGCTGCCGGCGCTGTCCGGGATCGGGTTCGGGATCGGCCGCCATCACCAGTCCTCCTGAGCAGTATGGAACAGCGTGCGCGCCAGTGTGTTCCGTGGCGCGGGTTCGCGGCGCGCGGTGAGTGAAATGTAACGCGTTCTAATCAGTGTGGGAGCCGAATCCGGCGGCGAATGCCCCCAGTTCCGGTCACCGGGACCCCCGATTGCCCTACCAGCGGGTGACGCGAGCCCCGTACCGAGGTAGGGGGCGGCGGCCCGTGTCCCACCGTGCCCGGGTACGGCAAATCGGCCCGTAGCGGGAGGTGCGTTCCGGTCCCTCGTTCCTAGCGTCGGCTGTCGTGAGCGACGTGGGCGCCGCAGCGTGGATCAGTCCCGCGGCGTACGCGGGATCCGGGTGTAACTCAGGGCCTTCCCGGAAGCGGTCGGCGTCGTTCGCTCCGTAGCTTCGGAATGCAAACTTCATCGAAAGGGGACGAGCGTGGGCGCAGTCGCAACGGCAACCACACCGCCGGCGGCGCAATCGGAGACCGGAGAGTCGTCACCGGCGGCCTGGAATCCGTCGACCCGGATCGTGTTCCGGTTCTGCTTCCTGTACTTCGGGCTGTTCAGCCTGCTGTATCCGCAGCTGATCACGGCGTTCCTCGGCTGGTTCACCTCCTGGCTGCCGCGCGACGCGGTGCTGTGGCAGGTACGCCTCCTCGAGCCCGTCTACGCCTGGGTGGGTCGCACGGTCTTCGGGGCCGACGTCGAACTGCGCTTCAACGGCAGCGGTGACCAGGGCGTGCTGTGGGTGCTGGTGTTCTGCGTGCTGGTGCTCGCGGTCGCCGGGACGCTGGTGTGGACGCTGCTGGATCGGCGCCGCACGCAGTACCGGGCGCTGGCCGGGTGGTTTCTGCTGTTCATCCGGCTGTGCGTGGCCGGGCAGATGCTGAACTACGGTTTCGGCAAGCTGATTCCGTCCCAGATGCCGGAGCCGGCGCTGACCACCCTGCTGGAGCCGTTCGGCAACCTCAGCCCGTTCGAGGTGCTGTGGAATCAGGTCGGAGTGTCGCCGCCGTACGAGATGCTGCTCGGCGCCGCGGAGGTGGTGGCGGCGATTCTGCTGTTCATCCCGCGCACCGCCCTCGCGGGTGCGATGCTGACCCTGATCAGCACGGCGCAGATCTTCGTGCTGAACATGACCTTCGGGGTGCCGGTGAAGATCCTGGCCGGGCATCTGCTGCTGATGTCGCTGGTGCTGCTGGCGCCCGAGGCGCGGCGGCTGGCCGATGTGCTGGTGTTCGACCGGACGGCCGGGCCCTCGACGACGCCGTATCCGTTCCATACGCGGCGCTCGCGCCTGATCGCGGCCGCCGCGCAGATCGCGCTCGGCATCTGGGTGGCCGTGGAGATGATCCACGTCGGCTGGGGCTTCTGGAAGGAAGGCGGCCCCGATCGTCCGAAGCCGCCGCTGTACGGCATCTGGTCGGTGTCGGAATTCGTCCGCGACGGGCAGGCGGTGCCGCCGCTGCTCACCGACGAAACACGCTGGCGCACGGTCGTCTTCGACTTCCCCGGGCAGGTGTCCTACCAGCGGATGGGCGGCGAGTTGGTGACCGTCCCCGGCACCGTCGACGCCGCCACGCGTCGGATCGAACTCACCGACGGCACCGTGCCCACGGCCGCGCTGACCTTCGAGCAGCCCGCGCCGGATGCGGTGACGCTGACCGGCGAGCTGGAGGGCCACCCGGTGACGATGACGCTGCGGCGGGTGGATCCGGACAGTCTTCCGTTGCGCAGCACCGGATTCCACTGGGTGCAGGACGAGCCCATCGGATAGTGCCACCCGGCCCCACGCACCGGGTGGGGCGTCGGCCTGCCGACCCGGGGCACTGCGCCGCGGGATCCATGGGGTCGGCCGTTGGCCCGTCTACCGGGATGCGGAACCGATCTGGTTGGCCCAGTTCGGATTCGGTGCGTAGAACTCGCCCGATCCGGGGGTGAAGGCCGCCTGTGCGGCCTCGCTGTTCTGGAGGTGTGCCATGAGCCAGGCCGTGGGGTAACCGAGGTAGCCGTACACGCCCGTGGTGCAGGGGACCGAGGCGCGGGCGCAGTCCGGCTGGCCCTGCGGGTCATTGTGATTCGCGCGGACCAGCGTGCCCCACGCCTTGGTCACCGCGGCGGGCACGGCGTCGTAGTAGGCCCGATTCGATTGCAGCCCTTGCGGTTGCCACGGCGGTTGATTCGACGGGGAGATCAACGCATCGTCGGCGCCGTTGACGAACAGCACCGAGCCGGACGTCAGCTTCCGGACGTCGGCGCAGCTGATGAGATTTCCGCTGCAGAACGATTCCGCCGGAATCTCCATCGGCACAGCGGTTTTGATCATTCCGCCCGAGCCTGCCATCGCGTTGATCGCCCCGGAGGCGCCCTGGGAATGCCCCACCGCACCGACCGCGTCGGGATCGAGCCGGTCGTGGAAGACGCTGGACGGTTCGCGCGACGCATCGATCAAATACCGTGCCGCCCCGGCGATGTCGGCACCCGATCCGGTGGTGCGATTCTCGGCCGCGATCACCACGAAGCCCCACGACGCCAGGTGTTCCAGCAGGTAGGCGTATTGGCGGGGGACCGCGTTGGTGCCGTCGCCCCAGGTGATGATCGGATGGCGGACGCCGCGGGCGCCCAGGTCCGTCGGATACCAGATGTCGTAGGCGGCGCCCGTGGAGTCGCAGCAGCCGAATCCGGCCTGCGCGGTCACCTCCCACGGGCCGCGCTGCGAGAACGCCGCCTCGATCGCGCCGGTGGGGCGAAAGGGTGTGTCGGCCTGCGCGGTCGCCGCCCCGGCCAGCAGGAATACGGTCAGCACCGTCAGGATCCGGAAGACGACTCGTCGCATATCCGGAGCATAGGAGCACACCGGCGGGTTTCGGGTGGCGCCGGGCGGAATACCCGCGGCGCGTACCGGGTTCGCACGTGATGTGACAGCCGAACTTTCCGATGACCTGAAGAAGTACCTGGACAACGCCAAGGTCTTCGCCACGATGGCCACCATCGGCCGCGACGGCCAGCCGCATCTGACCGTCAACTGGATCGAGCGCGACGGCGACGATCTGCTGTACTCCACCACCGTGGCGCGCCAGCAATACAAGAATCTCGTGCGCGACCCGCGGATCTCCGTGATGATCAATCCGCCGGACACGCCCTACGCCTACGCCCAGATCCGCGGTACCGTCACCCTCACCCCCGACCCGGACCGGGAACTGCCCGACCGCCTGGCCCAGAAATACACCGGCAAGCGCTACGCCGACTTCAACCCGGCCTCGATCAACGACGCCGACCGAGTCATCGTCCGCATCACCCCCACCAAGGTCCTCGGGCACCTGTAAGTCCGGTGAGGTCCATATCGGTTGTGCGGGTGCGTGCCGGGGCCGTCGGCGCAGGCCGTAGGCTCGAACCTTGTGCCGAACACGCCAACCGACCCGCATGTGGGGGACCCGAACTATCTCGTCGGGCTCGATCTCGCCGGCCGCCGCGTCGTCGTGGTGGGCGGCGGGACCGTCGCCCAGCGCCGGCTCGGCCTGTTGATCGCCTCGGGTGCCGACGTGCACGTGATCAGCCGCGCGGTCACCCCGGCGGTGGAGGGCATGGCGAGTTCCGGCCAGCTCACGCTGGAGCTGCGCGACTACGCCGACGGTGACCTCGACGGCGCCTGGTACGCCATCGCCTGCACCGACGAGCCGGACACCAACGCCGCCGTGGTCGACGAGGCCACCCGGCGCCGCATCTTCTGCGTGCGCGCGGACACCGCCCGGCTCGGCACCGCCGTCACCCCGGCCACGGCCCGCTACGACGGCATGACGCTCGGGGTGCTCGCGGGCGGCGAGCATCGGCGGTCGGCGGCGGTGCGCACCGCGCTGCTGGAGGCGCTGCAGTCCGGGGTGGTGACCGACGACTCCGCGCCGGTGGCGCCCGGGGTGGCGCTGGTCGGCGGCGGGCCCGGCGATCCGGACCTGATCACCGTGCGCGGGCGCCGACTGCTCGCCCGTGCCGATCTCGTCGTCGCCGACCGGCTGGCACCGCCGGAACTGCTCGCCGAACTGGGGCCCGATGTCGAGGTCGTCGACGCCGCGAAGATCCCGTACGGTCGCGCGATGGCCCAGGACGCCATCAACGCCACGCTCATCGAGGGCGTCAAGGCGGGCAAGTTCGTGGTGCGGCTCAAGGGCGGGGACCCATATGTATTCGGGCGCGGCTACGAGGAATTGGAGGCCTGCGCGGCGGCCGGTGTGCCGGTGACCGTGGTCCCCGGTGTCACCAGCGCGATCTCGGTGCCCGCGCTGGCCGGTATTCCGGTCACGCACCGAGGCGTCACGCACGAATTCGTGGTGGTGAGCGGGCATGTCGCCCCCGATCATCCGGATTCGCTGGTCGATTGGCCCGCCCTGGCCCGCCTGCGCGGCACGCTGGTCCTGCTCATGGCGGTGGAGCGGATCGAACAGTTCGCCGCCGCGCTCATCGACGGCGGCCGCCCCGCCGACACCCCCGTCACCGTCGTGCAGGAGGGCAGCCTGCGCACCCAGCGGGTGCTGCGCGCCGACCTCGCCACCGCCGCCGAACGCGTCCGCGCCGAGGCCATCCGCCCCCCGGCCATCATCGTCATCGGCCCGACGGCCGCCTTCACCCCCGGCGCCCCCGACCGAGCCGAACCCGCGGCCTCCCACTGACCCGGCACCGAGCATGCGCACCAGGCTCCCCAGCCGCACCCCCTCCATGCTCACGCACCCCCTGCAGGGCCTCGAAACCGGTGCGGGAACGGGCAAGAGGTGCGGGAAGTGCCGGGTGGCGCGGCTGGAACGCGTTCGGGGCGGGGTGCGGGGCATCCGTTACAGTGGCTCACTGTGCTCGATAACCCCGCTGCGACGATGCGTTATCCCGTGACGAAGCGGGCCTTCGGGTTGCCGATCCTGGTGCTCAGCGGGTTGAACCTGATGGTCATCCTGGACGGCACCATCGTGATCCTGGCACTGCCGCGGCTGCAGGAGCAGATGGGACTGTCGAGTTCGGGCAGCGCGTGGACGGTGACCGCCTACGGCCTGACCTTCGCGGGCCTGATGCTGCTCGGCGGCCGGCTGGGTGACCTGTTCGGGCGCAAGCGCGTCCTGATCATCGGCGTCGTGGTGTTCACGCTGGCCTCGCTGGCCTGCGGGCTGGCCCAGGACGAGGCGATGCTCATCGCCGCCCGCGCCGTGCAGGGCATCGGCGGGGCGATCGCCGCCCCCTCGGCCATGGCGCTGGTGGCGAGTACGTACGCACCCGGCCCGGTGCGCAATCAGGCCATCGCCATCTTCGGATCGATGCAGGCCATCGGCTCGGTCGGCGGGCTGGTGATCGGCGGCGCGCTGACCCAATTGGATTGGCGCCTGGTGTTTTTGATCAACGTGCCCATCGGCCTGCTGATCGTGCTCGGCGCCGTGTGGGTGCTGCGGGATACGACCCACCACCGGCTGGCGCTCGATGTGCCGGGGTCGATCCTGGGCACCGCGGCGTGCGTCGCGGTCGTGTTCGGGGCGACCGAGGGACCCGCGATGGGCTGGTCCGACCCGGTGATCATCGGCTCGCTGATCGCGGGCCTGCTGCTGCTGGTGGGCTTCGTCTACGTCGAGCGCACGGCCGAGAATCCCGTCCTTCCGCTGTCGCTGTTCCGCGACCGCGACCGATCCGCGACCTTCCTGGCGGTGCTGTTCGGGTCGGGCGTGCTGGCCGGGATGACCTACTTCGTCGCGCAGTTCCTGCAGAACGTCATCGGCTACAGCCCGCTGATGGCCGGGCTGGCCTCGATCCCGTTCACCCTCGGCGCCGGGGCGGGCACGGCCGTGGCGTCCAAGGCCGCCATGGTCGTCAGACCTCGCTGGCTGCTGAGCATTTCGGCGGTCATCCTGGCCGCGGCGGGGCTCTACGGGTCGACCCTCGACGGCAGCATCAGCTATGCGACCACGCTGCTGCCGCTGCTGCTGGCCGCGGGATTCGGCGTCGGTGTCGTGATCGTGGTGGGGCCGCTGTGCCTGCTGGTGGGCGTCCCCGCCACGGACGTCGGCCCGCTCTCGGCGATCGGCCAGATGATCTTCAACCTCGGCACGCCGCTCGCGATCGGCATTCTCAGCCCGATCGCCGCCTCGCGCACCCTGTCCCTGGGCGGTCACACGGGCCGCACCACCGACATGACCGCCAGCGATATCGCCGCGCTCAACAGCGGCTACACGCTGGTGCTGTTCCTCTGCGGCATCGGCGCGGCCCTGGTCGGCCTGATCGCACTCACCCTGCGCTACACCCCGCAGCAGCTCGCCCAGGCCCAACACGCCCAGGAAGAAGCCCAGCAGTCCTGAATACGGTTGCGCGAGCGCATCCTTCCGCACCACGCCCGTGCATGCGCTGCCCCGCTCCGGCTGCATGTTCCCGCACCGGTCGCATGTTCCCGCACTCCCTGTAAGGGCTGGTAGGGGGTGCGGGGACGGGGTAGGGGTGCGGGGGTATTGCTCGTGCTGCGTCGGGGCGTGGTGCGGGTTACGCTGGCCCGCAACGGGTTAGGAGGGGGCCATGACCGCGGAGCCGACAGAGTGTCTCCGCCCCCGCCGGGGGTGGACATATGAGCAGGTCAAAGAGCTCGAGCTGCCGTTCGACTGGGAGCTGGTGGATGGTGAGATCGCCGTGCGCGGCGGCGTCGGCACCTGGCACCATGCCGTGCGGGACACGCTGCTGACCCCGCTGGGGGAGGCCCGGCGCGCACCGTACGCGGTGCTGGCCCAGCAGTGCGTGCTCGTGGACGAATTCAACCCCGCGCTACCGGATGTGGTGGTCGTCGACCAGACCAGGGTCGATCTCTACTCCGCCGAGTATCTTCCGGTCGAGTCGGCGACGCTCGTGGTCGAGATCGTGGACAGCCACGTCGACGACTGGTTCCGCAAGCCGGAACTGTATGCGGCGGCGGGCATCTCCTACTTCTGGCGCGTGGAACGCGGCACCGACGACCGCCCGATCCTGTACGAATACTGGCTCGACCAGGAGTGCGGCGCCTACATTCCCGCGCCGGAAGCGGTGCATACGGGCACTTTCGCCGCCGCGGTCCCGTACCCGGTGGAGATCGATCTGTCGTCGGCGCCGGGTGGGTAGCCGTGTGGTATTCCCTTGGGGTGCCTAGTCTTTCGCAGGGATGTGCGTGACGGCGATGGCCGATTCGACGAGGCTGCCCAGATACAGCGTGCCCGCGCGCTCGGCGACCCCGGTGACCAGCGCGTAGTCACCGCCCTCGCGCTGCAGATCGTGCACGAGCGCACCGGTGAAGTCGAAGGCCTGCACCCAGGCGGTGCGCGCGGGTTTCGGCTGTAGCGCTGCCGGAATCGCCCAGACGATCCGGCGCAGTACGCCGGGCATCGGAAGTAGCCTGTCCAGCAAGGGATTTCGCGGCGTGACCAGCGTGACCCAGGCCAGCCCGTCGCTGCCCAGGCCCATATTGTCGGGGAAGCCGGGCAGGTTCTCCACCAGGTAGTCGGAGGTGCCTGCCTGCGGGCCGGTCAGCCGGTAGCGGGCCACCCGGTAGGCGGCCGTCTCGGCCACCAGCACGCACGAGCGGTCCGGCGCCAGCACCACGCCGTTGGCGAATTGCAGTCCGTCCAGCAGGGTTTCGACCCGGCCGTCCGGATGCCGCCGGAACAACCGGCCGGTGCCGGAGTGCTCGAAGAAGTCGCCCATGTAGTTGTCGAGCGAGTACCGGCGGGTCGAGGCGGAGAAGTAGATCGTGCCGTCGGAATCGGCAACCACGTTGCTGGCGAACGTGAGTCGCTGCCCGTCCACCTCCGCGACCAGCACCTCCGGAGTCCCGTGCGGCTTGTCCAGCCGCAGCAGTCCGCGCTCGGAATCGCAGATGAGCAGCGAGCCGTCGGGTTCGGCGTGCAACCCGAGCGGCCGCCCGCCGGTGTGGGCGATCTGTTCTACCGCACCGTCTTTCGGATCGACCGCGAGGATCGACCCGTCGGTGACGCCGGTGAGGATCCGGCCGTCGGGCGCGACTACCACATCCTCGGGACCCGCCGCCGGGAGCACCAGCAGCCGCAGGTCGGGCATCGGCGGGGTACTGCACTTCTGGCGGGCCCGGGGAGTCGCGATCGGCGGCATCCACCGCTGCGCCCGAAACGATTGCGCCGGAGAACTCATAGCCGAACCGTACCGCTACCGGCCGCACGTTTCGTCCGTTTTCCGCGTTGCGGGTGCGGCGGCCGATGATCGGTACCGCGGTGCGGTCGCTGATCATCGATACGACACTATGGGCGTATGACAGACATGCCTTCCCTGTTCAAGGTCGACGACGACGGCCGGTACCTGCCGCAGAAGTGGGCGTACGGCCGCTGGGGAGCGGACATGCTCAGCGGCCCGGCGATCTGCGCCGCCGCCGCGCGCTCGCTCGAACGCGAGCACGGCCGGGCCGACTTCATCCCGGCGCGGTTCACCATCGACCTGTTCAAGGCGGCGAAGGGGCAACCGCTCGAGGTGCGCACCGAGGTGGTGCGGTCGGGACGGCGCATCCACATCGCCGCGGCCCGGGTGTGCCAGGGCGACACCGAGGTCGCGCAGGCCCGCCTGGTCCAGCTGCGGGCGGCCGAGGCGCCGCCCGGCGAGGAATGGCACTCCGAGCATCCGTTCGATCCCCCGGCCGACGCGGGCCTCGACTGGTGGTTCCGCAGTGACCACGAGTGGTCGACCAGCATGGGCGACCATCAGAACGCGGGGCGGAAGAGTCTGTGGGCGGTGCCGCTGGGCGCGGTCGACGGCGAGGAGCGCAGCCCGTTCGTCCAGGCGGTCATCGCCGCCGAATCCACCAGCCTGGTCACCAACTGGGGATCGCGGGGCATCGGGTACATCAACGCCGACCTGACCGTCGCCCTCGACCGCGTACCGGTCGGCGATCGTGTCGGCCTGCGCGCCGAGAGCCACCTGACCTCCAACGGGGTGTCCGTCGGTACGGCGACCCTGTTCGATTCGCGCGGTCCGATCGGCACCGGGATGGTCACCGCCGTCGGCAACGCCGCCGCGCAGATCGACTTCTCCAGGGATTGACGAGTCACACAATGTGTCGCCGCCGGTAACCGGGCTTGATATTGCGGCAACATCGCATGTCCACAATCGTGCGATGGATGTGAGTACGGCCGCGACACCGGCCCCGGCCTACGGGGATCGCGTCATGGCGGTGGAACCCGGCGGCAGCGAGCGCATTGCGGAGGCCGATCGGCACGGCACGCCGCGGCGGCTGTTCTGGACCTGGATGTCGCCGAATCTCGAGTTCGCCACGATCTTCGTCGGCGTCCTCGCGACCACGGCATTCGGGATGTCCTTCGCGCAGGCGGCCGCGGCCCTGGCGCTCGGCACCGGACTCGCCGCGATCGCGCACTATGCGCTGTCGGCGCGGGGCCCGCTGTACGGTGTGCCGCAGATGGTGCTGGGGCGCTTGGGTTTCGGCTATCGCGGCAATGCGCTCCCCGCCGGATTCATGGCGATCATGTGCGGGGTGGGCTGGTTCGCCACCAACAGCGTCAGCGGCGCCTTCGCGCTCAACACCCTGACCGGCCTGCCGAAGGTGCCCGCGCTGCTGGCGATCGTGGTGGTGCAGACCGGGTTCGCGTTCTTCGGCCACAACCTGGTGCAGGCCTTCGAACGGATCGTATTCCCGCTGCTGGCAGTGGTTTTCGTGATCGTGACGATCGTGATCTTCGCCAAGGCGGATCTCGGCGCGCCCGCCTCGGCCGGGGGAGTCGGTGGGACGGGTGGCTTCCTGCTCACGGTCGGGACCGCGTTCGGCTACGCGGCGGGCTGGAATCCCTACGCCGCGGACTACTCCCGCTATCTGCCGTCGTCGGTGTCCCGGCGCGCGACCGGCGGGTTCGCCTCGGCCGGATTGTTCGTCTCCTGCCTCTGGCTGACCCTGGTGGGCGCGGCCTCCGCCACCATCGTGGGTGCCGCCGCCGGTAGCCCGACGGATCGTTTCACCGCGAATCTGCCTGGCGCACTGGCCGATGCGACGCTGCTCGCCATAGCGCTCGGAGCGATCGCGGCGAATGCGCTCAACGTCTACTCCGGTGCCCTGGCCTTCGTGACCATCGGCCTGCGGCTGCCCGTGCGTATCCAGCGGGCCGTGGTCTCGGCGGCGTTCGGCGGGGTCGGCTTCCTGGTCGCCTGGTGGGCGCTGCGTGATGCGGCGGCCGGGTACGAGGCGTTCCTGCTGATCGTCGCCTACTGGATCGGGCCGTGGCTGGGTGTGGTGTTCGCCGACGAATTCCTGCGCCGCGGCACCCGGTTCGAGCACCTGCTCTACGACCGGAGCTACACCAATCACGGCGGTGTCGCGGCGTTCGGGATCGGCCTCGTGGTGTCGGTGCTGTTGTTCTCCAACCAGCACAAGTTCGTCGGCCTGATCCCGCGTGCGGTGCCCGAACTCGGCGATATCACCTTCTTCGCCGGATTCGTGCTGTCGGCCGCGACATACCTGGCGGTCAACGGTTCCCGGCTGCGCGTGCGGGAGGTGGCAGCATGACCGCCATGATCACTGCCGAGCAACTGCTGGAGACCGCCTACGAGGAGGCGCGGCTCGGGCTGGCGCAGGGCGGCATCCCGATCGGCGCGGCGCTGTTCGACTCGAACGGAAACCTGTTGGGGCGCGGGCACAATCGCCGCGTGCAGGACGACGATCCGAGCCTGCACGCCGAGACCGATGCCTTCCGCAACGCCGGTCGCCGCCGCGGTTACCGCGACACCATCATGGTCACCACGCTGTCGCCGTGCTGGTACTGCAGCGGCCTGGTGCGCCAGTTCGGCATCGGCGCGGTGATCGTGGGGGAGGCCCGCACCTTCCACGGCGGCCACGACTGGCTCGCCGACAACGGCGTCGACGTCACCGTCCTCGACGATCAGCGCTGCGTGGGCATGATGACCCGGTTCATCACCGAGCAGCCGCAGCTGTGGTACGAGGACATCGGCGACTGACGGCTCGACGTCCCGACGGGCATTAGGCAGATCCCCCGAACAGCTCCAGGAGTTCGGTCTTGCCGAACATGGTGGCCGAGTCGCGGGCGGACGGCGTGCCCGCGTCCGGGTCGGCCCCGGCGTCCAGCAGGGCCCGCAGGATCTCGTCCTCGCCCTTGAACACCGCACCGGCGGCGGGGGTCTGGCCCTTGTCGTTGGCGCGGTTGGGGTCGGCGCCGCGGTCGAGCAGCGTCGTCACCGACTCCAGATGGCCGTGGTAGGCGGCCAGCATCAGCAGCGTGTCGCCGCGGTCGTTGGTGAGGTTCACCGGCACCCCGGCCTCCAGATACGCGGCCAGCGCCGCCGCATCGCCGGTCCTGGCCAGGTCGAACACCTTGGTCGCCAGCTCGATCAGCTCCGGATCCATGCCTTCGGTCACCAGGCCACTCTATCCGCGCGGCAGGGAAGTTCGCTGAAAACATCCGACGCCCAACCAAGCAGTTGCTAGGCTCGCCCGATGATCCCCACGATCGTCTGGGGCACCGGGAACGTCGGCCGCGCGGCCATTCGTGCCGTGGCCGCCCATCCGGCGCTGGAACTGTCCGGAGTCATCGTCCACAGCCCCGCCAAGGTCGGCCGCGACGCGGGTGAGCTCGCGGGCCTCGACCACGCCCTGGACGTCGCGGCCACCGACGACGTCGAGGCCGTGCTGGCGGCCGGGCCGCGCGCGGTCGTCTACGCGGCCTCCGGCGACATCCGGCCCGACGACGCGCTCGCCGATATCGTCCGGGCGATCGGCGCGGGCGCGGTCGTCGTGACCCCCGCGCTGTACGCGTTCTACGACCACCGCAGCGCCCCAACGGAATTGCGCGAGCGGGTGCTGTCGGCGATCGCCGCGGGCGGTGGCTCGCTGTTCGTCTCCGGCGTCGACCCGGGCTGGGGCAACGATGTGCTGCCGCTGCTGGTCGCGGGGCTGGGCAGCGAGGTGGAGGAGATCCGCTGCCAGGAGATCTTCGACTACACCACCTACGACCAGCCCGACTCGGTGCGCTACCTGGTCGGCATGGGCCAGCCGATGGATTACCGGCCGCCGATGCTGGCGCCGGGTGTGCCGACCATGGTGTGGGGCGGGCAGATTCGGCTGCTGGCCCGGGCGCTGGGGGCCGAACTCGACGAGATCCGCGAGACCCTGGACCGGCGGGCGCTCGACGACACCGTCGTCACCGAGCGGATGGGCGCCTTCGACGCCGGGACCCAGGGCGCGGTGCGGTTCGAGGTGCAGGGCATCGTCGGCGGCGAGCCGCGCCTGGTCATCGAGCACGTGACCCGCATCCACCCGGCCTGCGCGCCGGACTGGCCGACGCCGCCGACCGGCGACGGGGCGCATCGGGTGATCGTCGAGGGCCGTCCGCGCATCGAGGTCACCGTCGAGGCCGGTGACGAGGACGGCAACCGGTCCGCGGGCGGCAATGCCACCGCGGTCGGCCGCCTGGTCGGGGCCATCGACTGGCTTGTGGCCGCCGAACCCGGACTCTACGACGCGCTCGACATCCCCGTGCGTCCCGCGACCGGCATTCTCGAAAGGAAACGACCATGATCATCGATGTGCCCGAGGGCCGCGACCCGATCGAATACGTCTGGGGCGAGATGGTGCCCGGAATCGGCGTCGCCGCATCGCAATTCGCGCTCGCCGTGTACTCCGACAGCACGCTGGGGCTGCGCGAGTTCGAGGCCGCCCGGCTGCGCATCGCCCAGATCAACGGGTGCCTGTTCTGCCAGGACTGGCGCACCGAACGCGACGGCGCCAAGGTCGAGGCGGAATTCGCCGACGCCGTCGCCGACTGGCGCGGCACGGATCGGTTCGACGAGCGCACCCGGCTCGCCGCCGAGTACGCCGAACGCTACGCGCTCGACCACCACAACCTCGACGACGAGTTCTGGTCCCGCATGCTCACCCACTACACCCAGCGCGAGGCCGTCGAACTGACCATGTGCCTGGGCTCCTGGCTCGGCTTCGGCCGCCTCAACCGAGTCTTCGGCCTGGACACGGTGTGTGTGCTGCCGAGCCATATGGGGGGCAGACAGTCGTAGTGATCCCGGCCAAAAGCGTGCCGGGATTGTGTGGGGTTGGTGCCGGGATTGTGTGGGAGTTCGTGCCGGATGGTGCGGAAATCAGTACGGCTCGGCGGCGGCTCGTACCCGCCCGGAATCGATGGCATCCTGTAGTGCCTGCTTGTCGGAGAGCGTCTGGTTGGTGTAGGCCGCCGCGAAATCGGCCATGGCGCAGTCGAATACGTCGCTCGTGCCCAGGTAGGCGGCGATGGCGACGCGGTCGCCGGAGCGGGCGTGGGCGCGCGCGAGCACGGCGCCGCACAGGGCGGAGTAGGCCGCCAGCTCCGCGGCGGACATGGCGGCGATATCGGCCGAGCCCTTCATATCCCGCAGCTGGCGCACATAGAACCAGTTGTCGGCGGGGCCGGTGCACCACCCGAGGAAGATATCGCTGGCCGACTGCATGAGCCGCTGCCCGACCACCACCCGGTGCCCCTGGTGCCGGTAGGCGCTCGCGGGCAGATGGGCGGCGAGCACCGCGCATTCGGCCTGCTTCACCTGCAGGAACAGGGGACCGGCGGTTTCCCGGTCCTGAAGCAGGACGACGAAGCAGCGGGTCCCGACGCTGCCGACGCCGACCACCTTCAGGGCGAAGTCGACGATCTCGTAGCGGTCGATCAGGACGCGGCGCTCGTCGGGCAGGCTGCGCCGGTAGTCGGCGAAGACCGTCTCGATCAGCCGCCGGTCCACCAGTTCGATCGGCACCAGCAGCGGAGGCTGGTTCTTGATCCGCGGTACGCCGTGCCGGTCCGGTTCGGTCAGTTTGTTCAGCGCCTGCAGGCTGGTGCGGCGGCGGGCGCTGTCGGTCGCCTTCTCGATCTTCTTGCGCCGCTTCGGTTCATCGATCAGCCGCAGCACCTCGTCGGCGGCGGCGACCTGGTACCACACCGTCAGGCTGTCCAGGGCGGCCAGGTGGTGCATGGTCTCGCGGTAGGCCGCGGCCGCGGCCCGGCCGGCGTCGGCCGTCAGCTGAACGGAGAAGACGCCCGCGAGAGCGGGGGCCCCCTGGAACCACACCGTCTGGCTGTCCTGGGCGGCCTGGTGGTGCTTGGTCTCGCGTTCGGCCGCGGCCGCGGCCCGGACGGCGTCGCCGGTCTGCTGATCGG
>NZ_JARWQD010000097.1 GCF_029869545.1 Nocardia wallacei
GCGGGCTTGGCGGGGCCAACCCTAACCCAAACGTCCCCAAATAAACCCCCCCCCCGGGCCCCCCCCCCCCCGCCCCCCCTTTTTTTCGCCCCAACCCCCCCTCCCGGGGGGGCCCCCCCCCAAAACCCCATGCCGGGATTGCCGGAAGTATGCCGCGGTTGCCGGAATGCCTGTCCGGCCAGCAGCCACGGCAGCGCCGACATCAGCCCGAGGGTCGCCGCCCTGCCCAGGGCGGTATCGACGGAAGTGCGCTGGGATTGGCGGGGCCGATAGCGCCGGAGGCGTGCCGGGAGTAGGCCCGGGCTGGCGGTCAGCCGGGTGCGACGCGAGCGGTATGTGGCTGTCCTCGGCGGCGGGCGGGATGGCGGGATTCGAGGCGGGCTATGTGTACCTGTCTGCCGGATACCCGGACCGGTTGGACGTGGGTCGGGAGGAAGTCCGCGGCGATCGCGGTGGCGAGCAGGGCGGTGTCCGGGATCAGCACGACGGCCGTGCCGCCGGGGGCGAGCACACGCCGCAACTCCGGCCACAGGCGCGTCGGCTCGGCGGCGAGCAGTCCCCGCGGCGCCGCCTGCCCGCCCCACGGCGGGTTGCAGAGGATGCGGTCGACGTCGCCCCGGGCGATGGGGAGTTCTCCCGCATCGCCGCGGCGAAGGTCGATATCGCCCCAGAGCACCGGGATACCGTCCCGGCGAATCCTCGCATCGCCGCGGCGGACGTCGACGGCTTCCGCGGCATTCGCCCGCGCCGCCCGCACCGCCCCCGCGTCCCGATCGAACCCACGGAAGAACGCGTCCGGCCGGAGCCGGGCCGCCTCTATCAGCAGCGTGCCCGCACCGCAGCAGGGGTCGAGAACCCTTTCCCCGCTTCGGATTTCGGCCAGCTGCGCCATGGCCGCCGCCAGCGGCGGATGCAGCGTGCCGGGCACCGACTCCCGCTTGTACTCCCGGCGATGCAGGGGCCGGTCGGCGACGCGGAGCAGCAGCCGCGCGCGGTCCCCATCCAGCGTCAACCGCCACCCGCTGTAATCCCTCGGCGGGGCGCCGTCCCGCCGCGACCGGTAACCGACCCCCAACCGGCGGGCCAACGCACGACCCACCGCGTCTTCCGCGTCGTATCGAGCGAAGTTGCGGCCACCCAGGAACGACGCCGAGACATCGACGCCGCCACCGAGATCGCCGCAGCCGCCGCAGCGCCGCCGCCAGTCCAACAGTGCTGTCGCGTCGACCATTTCGCTCAGCTCCGCGAGCGCCGCCACCGCGGTCCGAGCCGATCCGATATCCGGACCGGTCGCGGCCGACAACAGCACGTCGTCGGCGGTCCGCAGCCGCAGCACCGCCGGATCCGGGCGGCGGGGCCGGAAATGCACCTCCCGATGCCCCATCTCGACGACCGGCCCGACTCCGAGCCGCAGAATCTCGGCCGCCACAACGGTTTCCACACCGCGAATACACCGCGCCACCAGGCGGATGTCCATGAAAATTCTTCTCCCACACCGAGGCCCGGGACGACGCCGCGCCGCCCCGCATCACCGGCCAGGGGAATCCTCGCTGGGCCGGCGGACCTCAGCGCAGGTGGAAGAAGAAGTTCATGTCCCGCATTCTAACCCGGGTTACTCGTTGACCAACCGCAGCGCGGGGCTGCGATCGCGGCGCCGGTCGACCAGCCAGACCTGCACGGTCTGATCCTCGGCCGGATTGAGCGTCTCGATCTCGACCTCGACGTCACCGCGCTGTGGATGCGCGATATGTACTGTGCCCGAACGGAAGTCGATGACACGATGCTCGCGCCACCGGCAGGAGAACTCCGGGAACCGCTGCAGCCCCTCCACGATCGCCGTGAGCCGGGCCTCCTCCGGCCAGCGGGACCGGGCGGTACGCAGCGCCGAGACCATCATGTCGGCCACCGTGGGCCAATCGTGCCAGAGCCGCACGGCGTCCGGGTGCGCGAAGACATAGGTGGCCAGATTGCCCTCGGCCACGTCGTCGAACAGGCCCAGGGGCCCGGCGAAGTCGCGCCAGGCGGCATTCGCGGCGAGGAAGTCGAGCCAGCGGCCCAGCACGAACGCGGGAGTCGGGTGCATGGCGTCGAGCACCGCCTGCACGGTGTCGGACACCTGCTCGCGCGCCTGACCGGCCGACGGACAGCCGGTGTCCAGCCCGAGCGCCAGCTTGCCGAAATGATGCCGCTCGACTGCGTTCAATCGCAGCGCGTCCGACAGCGCACCCAGCACCGCCATGGAGGGATTGGTATCCCGGCCCTGCTCCAGCCGGGCCAGATAATCGACGCTCACCCCGGCCAGCGCGGCGACCTCTTCCCGGCGCAGTCCGGGCGTGCGGCGGCGGCGACCGGCGGGCAGCCCGACCTCCTCGGGCTGCAGCCGCGCGCGCCGCGCTATGAGAAACTCGCCGAATTCCGAACGTGCCACGCCACCATCCTGTCCGATCCCAGGGCCGTTATCCTCGCCCTGCCAGTGCCAGGATAGCGGCGGTGTGGCTAAACGGACCGCAGTCCGGAAATCTTGTCGGCATGACCACTTCCGAACAGTCCACCCTGAAGACCGGCTCCTGGGAGCTGGACACCAACCACTCCGCGGTCAACTTCACCGTCAAGCACCTGGGAATCTCCAAGGTCCGCGGCCGATTCAACAACTTCGAGACCGGATTCGTGGTCGACGAGTCCGGCGCCGCCGTGATCGAGGCCACGGTCTACCTGGATTCCTTCGACACCGGCAACTCCTCGCGCGACGAGCACGTGCGCAGCGCCGACCTGCTCGACGTCGAGAAGCGGCCCACCCTGCACTTCAAGGCCGTGGAGCCGATCCGGGTGGCCGAGGACTTCGAGGTCACCGGCGATGTCACCCTCGGCGGCGTGACCAAGCCGATCACCCTCGACGTGGAGTGGGGCGGCGTCCAGGAGTTCCAGGGCGACGGCAAGCGCCACGCCGGGTTCAGCGCCACCGGCACGCTCAAGCGCAGCGAATTCGAGGTCGCGCCCGGGATCCCCGCGGCGATGCTCAGCGACAAGATCGCCATCGAGCTCGACATCCAGCTCATCGAGCCGCAGGACTAGTCGGCACCGGGCTACGCTCGCCACAGCGGAGATCACCGGTCCGGACCGATCGCCCGGACCGGTCCCGCGCCGGTACCCGATCCGCGACAAGGGAGGTCCGATGAGCAGCTCGAACGACTGGAACAGCGGGATCATCGAGGAGTTCCGCACCAACGCGGGCAAGGTCGGCGGCCCGTTCGAGGGGGCACCGATGGCCCTGCTGCACCATCGCGGCCGCAAGAGTGGGCGAGAGTTCGTCACCCCGATGATGTACCTGCCCGCCGACCAGGATCCCGGCACCGTCTACGTCTTCGCCTCCAAGGCCGGTGCCCCGACCAACCCGGACTGGTACTACAACCTGACCGCCTCCGGGAAGGCCGAGGTGGAGATCGGCACCGCGCAGTATCCGGTCACCGTCACCGAGGTGACCGGCGACGAGCGCGACCGCATCTACGCCGAACAGGCGAGCCGCTACCCGGGCTTCGCCGGGTACGCGGAGAAGACCGCGGGCATACGCACCATCCCCGTGCTCGCACTGCACCGGGCCTAGCACCACTGAGCCCAGCATTCCCGGCACGCCCAGCTGAGCTGGGATTCCCGGCAAGGCGGGCACGGCGGTGGGCGGGTACGGAGGCTATGGCAATAGGCCCGCGCGGCGGGCGCGCACGACTGCCTCGTGGCGGGTGTGGGCGCCCAGCTTGGTCATCGCGCTGCGGAGGTAGCTTTTCACCGTTTCCGGGCGGAGTGAGAGGCGCTGTGCTGCTTCGGCATTGGTGCAGCCGAGGGCGACGTGGGCGAGGACGTCGAGTTCGCGGGGCGCCAATATCGGTGCGTCGTCGGTGATCTCGGGGTCGGACATGAGGCGGGCCAGCCGTTCGGACAGGTCCCGCAACCGACCCCGGGCCCCCGCGTCCGAGACCATCTGCGCGATGCCGCGGACCTCGGCGTGGATATCCCGAAGTTGTTCGGCGACAACGGCATCCACGGCACCCACGCTCGCGGCCGCCGCCTCGCGCAGGCGCAGGCGGCGGTCCACCTCGTCGCGGATGGCCAGCTCCACCGCCAGCCGCCGACCGGCCTGCACCGCCAGATCCGCCGCCCGGCCGCCGATCGGCCCGGCATCGCGGCTCGCGATGTAGAGCACCGCGCGCGACTCCCCGCGCACCACCACGGGCACCCCGACGACGGCCCGCAACCCCTCCGTCAACACCGGCGCGTCGTAGTGATGGGTGATCGTGGAGGCCACGCGATAGTCGGCGACGGAGGTGGGCCGCCTGCTCGCCACCGCGGCACCCCCGACGCCGGAGGCGGGCGATACCGCCAGCCCCCGCATGGCGCTGGTCCGGGTGCCGAGGAATTCGCTCAGCACCAGCGTCCCCGCGTGGACCTGCCCGCCGAAGACCACCGGCATGCCGGATACCGCCGCGACCTGCCGCATCTCGGCACGCAGCGCGTCGGCGTCGCGGGGACGCAGCACATCCATCTCGGTACCCCTTTCCGGGGGTGGCGGGCGGGGGAATGTGACCTGGATCCTAATCGGTGTGAGTTCGCAACAGGGCCGGATCCGACCGGCCTCCTATTCGCACGGGGCGTGGGACGCGCCGCTGCTCGGCGACACGATCGGCGCCGACCTCGATCGCACGGTGGCCGCGCACGGTGATCGTCTCGCACTCGTCGACCGCGCCGCCGGGGTGCGGTGGACCTACCGGGAGTTCGCCGCAGAGGTGGAGGCGGTCGCGTTCGGGCTGCTCGCCGCCGGGATCGGCAAGGGCGACCGGGTCGGAATCTGGGCACCCAATCGCGCGGAGTGGACGCTGGTGCAGTACGCGACCGCGAAGATCGGCGCGATCCTGGTGAACATCAATCCCGCCTATCGCGCCCACGAGCTTCGATTTGTGCTGGGGCAGGCCGGGATTCGGCTGCTCGTCGCGGCACGGGAGTTCAAGGGCTCGGACTATGCGGCGATGATCGACCAGGTGCGGCCCGAATGCCCGGAGCTGACGCGGGTGATCCTGCTCGACGGCGCCGACTGGGACACCCTGCTGGAGACCGGCCGCGCGGGCGACCCGGCGGCGGTGACGACGGCGCAGGCCGCGCTCTCCCCCGACGATCCGATCAACATCCAATACACGTCGGGCACAACGGGTTTCCCCAAGGGCGCGACGCTGTCGCACCACAACATCCTCAACAACGGCTATTTCGTCGGCGAGCTGTGCGGCTACACCGAGGCCGACCGGATCTGCCTGCCGGTGCCGTTCTACCACTGTTTCGGCATGGTGATGGGCAACCTGGCCGCCACCAGCCACGGCGCGGCCATGGTTATCCCGGCCCCCGCGTTCGATCCCCGCGCGACGCTGGAAACCGTTGCCGCCGAGGGCTGTACGTCGCTGTACGGCGTGCCGACGATGTTCATCGCCGAGCTGGCGGAGCCGGAGTTCGAATCCCACGACCTGTCCACGCTGCGCACCGGAATCATGGCCGGGTCGCCGTGCCCGGTCGAGGTGATGAAGCAGGTCATCGAGCGCATGGGCATGCGCGAGGTCTGTATCTGCTATGGCATGACCGAGACGTCCCCGGTATCCACCCAGACCCGCCGCGACGACACCCTCGCCCAGCGCACCGCGACCGTCGGGCGGGTGGGACCGCATCTGGAGGTGAAGATCGTCGATCCGGAGACGGGGCTGACCGTGCCGCGCGGCGAACCCGGCGAGCTGTGCACGCGCGGCTACTCGGTGATGCTCGGCTACTGGAACGAACCCGAAAAGACTTCCGCCGCCATCGATTCCGGCCGCTGGATGCACACCGGCGACCTGGCCACCATGGACGACGACGGCTACGTGGCGATCACGGGTCGCATCAAGGACATGGTGATCCGCGGCGGGGAGAACATCTATCCGCGCGAGATCGAGGAATTCCTCTACACCCATCCCGACATCCTCGACGCCCAGGTGGTCGGCGTGCCCGATCCGAGATTCGGCGAGGAGCTGGTGGCGTGGATCCGGATGCGCGAGGGCGCGCCGCCGCTGGACGCCGCGGCACTGCGGGAGTTCTGCACCGGCAAACTCGCGCATTTCAAGATCCCCCGCTACGTGCACATCGTCGAGGAGTTCCCGATGACGGTGACCGGCAAGGTCCGCAAGGTCGAGATGCGCGAGGTGTCCGCGCGGTTGTTCGGCGGGGATTCCGGCCAAAAGCGTGCCGGAAATACCGAAGTGGGGCGTGCCGGAAATACCGACGTGGGGCGTGCCGGAAATACCGACGGGGGGCGTGCCGGAAACTCGGACGGGAGGCGTGCCGGAAACTCGGACGGGGCGACAGGAGGCTCCCTATGACCACGAACACCGAGTTGTATCGCGCCGCACGCGACCAACTCCTCACGGCCGCTACAGATTACGACGGCGCGCAAGCGACATTCGCGTGGCCGCGGCTCGAGGGCCGGTTCAACTGGGCCATCGACTGGTTCGACGTGATCGCGCGCGGCAACGACCGCACCGCGCTGTGGATCGTCGAGGAGGACGGGCGCGAACAGCGGGTGAGTTTCGACGAGATGGTCGGCCGCTCCGACCGGATCGCCACCTGGCTCGCCGAACTCGGTGTGCGCCATGGCGATCGAGTGATCGTGATGCTCGGCAACCAGGTGCAGCTGTGGGAGTCGATGCTGGCGATCGCCAAGCTCGGCGCGGTCGTGATGCCGACCACGGCGGCACTCGGTCCGGCAGACCTGAGCGACCGGATCACCCGCGGCGCCGTGCGATTCGTCATCGCCAACACCGCCGATACCGCCAAGTTCGAACAGGTGGACGGCGACTACACCGGCATCGTCGTGGGCGGCGCCGTCCCGGGCTGGCGCGATTACGCCGAGGCGAACGCGGTGCGGTCCGCGGGCCCGTTCGAGACCACCACCGACGTCACCGACGAACTGCTCGTGTATTTCACCTCGGGCACCACCAGCCGACCGAAGATGGTGCGGCACAACCAGATCAGCTATCCGGTGGGGCACCTCAGCACCATGTACTGGATCGGCGTCCGGCCAGGCGACGTCCATCTCGCCATCAGCGCACCCGGCTGGGCCAAGCACGCGTGGAGCTGCCTGTTCGCGCCCTGGATCGCCGAGGCGACCATCTTCGTCTACAACTACGGCCGATTCGATGCCGCCGCCCTGCTCGGCCAGTTGCGCCGGGCCCGGGTGAACACCTTCTGCGCGCCACCGACCGTGTGGCGCATGCTGATCCAATCCGAGCTGGGACCGCGGCCGGAGGGGTTGCGGGAGATCCTCGGCGCCGGTGAGCCGCTCAATCCGGATGTCATCGCGCAGGTCGACAAGGCGTGGGGCCTCACCATCCGCGACGGCTTCGGCCAGACCGAGACCACCCTGCAGGTGGGCAACACCCCCGGCCAGCCGGTCAAGCCCGGATCGATGGGCCGCCCCGCGCCCGGTGTGCCGGTGGTCCTGATCGACCCGGTCTCCGGTGAGCCGGGCGAGGAGGGCGAGATCTGCCTGGATCTGAGCGCGGAGCCGGTGAACCTCATGACCGGATACCTGCGCGACCCGGAACGGAATGCGGCGGTGATGGCGGGCGGCTACTACCACACCGGCGACGTCGCCACGCGGGACGCCGACGGCTACATCACCTATATCGGCCGCACCGACGACGTGTTCAAGTCCTCCGATTACAAGGTGTCGCCGTTCGAACTGGAGAGCGTGCTCATCGAGCATCCGGCCGTCGTGGAGGCCGCGGTGGTGCCGCAGCCCGACGACACCCGGCTGGCGGTTCCCAAGGCGTACGTCGCGCTCGCCGCGGGATGGGAGCCCGGGCCCGAGACCGCGCGCGCCATCCTGGCATACGCCCGCGACCATCTCGCCCCGTACCTGCGGATCCGCCGGATCGAATTCGCCGACCTGCCCAAGACCATCTCCGGCAAAATCCGCCGGGTCGAACTGCGGCAGCGGGAGGAGCGGGCGCACGCGGACGGTACCTCGCTCGATACCGAGTACCGCTACGAGGACCTGCTGTCGCAGACCTCGGGATGAGCGGCGGAATTCGTTGCGCCGTATTCGCTCGCGCGGATTGCGCCACGCGGCGGCGAGATTGGCGCGTTTGCCCGAGTGTGGCGTGTTCGGCGCTGGTCCACTCCGCGGCAGGACGCAAGACTGGCATCGTGCCCGCCGCGCGGCACCGGTGCCTGTCGTCCACGGATCGCTCCACCCCTCCATCGGACGCGATCCGCTCTCCCGGACGGCGTTCGCCGTTCCCGGGGCCGGGGCCCGGTGCGTTCGGGCACCGGGCCTGCGGTCGAACCGGGACGACGAACCCGGGACGACGGGGACCGCCCGCGCGGTGTCGGTTCGATGTCTGCCGCGTGTAGTGCTGCGCGGCAACACGATCCGTGATCGACCGTATGTGCACCTACGACCGATTGGAGAACACCGTGTTGAACACCTTCGAATCCGCGACCGCGTACGTGATCGCCGAACTCGAAGCCAAGGGCACCGCCACGCGCGAGGACTTCGATGTCGCGGCCATCGTGACGGCATCGCACGCGATCGCCGAGAGCTGGGATCTGCGGTCGCTGGACCGCAGCACCTTCTGGAACATCGCCGCCAGCAATCTGAAGGTCTGACCCGCTAGGCGCGGCGGTTCAGTTCATCGCTCGGATGCGCGTGCGCCACCATCGACCAGCGACGCGCCGCCCGCCGCATCGACCCCGCATCGGCATAGCCGAGCAGTTCGGCCTGCCGCTCGCGACTCACCGGACCCGCCGCGGCGGCCCTGGTCAGCCGGGCACGATCCAATTCCCGCCGCCAGGTGGTCCCCGCCTCGGCCAGGCGGCGCTGCAGCGTGCGCGGGCTGGTCGCCAGCCGCCGCGAGACCCGTTCCAGCGACACCTCGCCCTGTTCGAACGCCTCGGCCAGGGCCGCGGCGACCCGCTCGGGCCAGGCCGTCGCCAGCGGCGGAGGCGGGGGTAACGCATCGGCCAGCGGCTGCAACACCTCGGCCAGCACGGGATCGGCGGTGGTCAGCGGCAGCTCCATATCGGCGGCCCGGAATGTCATGGCGTCCACCGGGGCGCCGAATTCGATGGCGGTGGTGCCGAATACCTCGATGAAGGTGGTCCGATCGCGCGGCGCCCGCTGCCGCAGCGACACCCGGATCGGATCCAGCGGCGCCTCGACGACATGCCTGGCGCGGGTCAGCACGGCCACCAGGCCCCAGATCTGGGTGAGATCGCGGCCGCGGCCCTCGCCGTCGATCATGTCGAGATACAGCGTGGTCTCGCCGTCGTTCTCGGCCACCAGATCGAACCGGTGGTTGGTGGTGACGGCGGTGACGTACGGGCCGCAGGTCGCGAGCCCGGCGCCGACGGTCGGCGCGCTGGTGAACAGGTAGTCGTAGAGCCGCGTGGCGGTCAGCTGGTAGCGGCTCGCGACGCGCAGCGCGACATCGGGGTCGTCGAGTAATCGCTCGCCGACCTCCCATAATCGGGAGAACGTCGAACTGGGCACATGCACACCCTTGCCGGTCAGCGTCCATTCCGGCACGCCGCACTCGCGCAGCACCTGCTCGCGATCCAGTCCGGCCGCGGTGAGTTGCGACAGCACGAAACGATGCAGCAATGTCTGATCGGTCCCCAACGCCCCTCCTGCCCTCGTTCCACCGATCGAATCGAACCACATGTGGTCATAGACACTTCCACGCGGAACCGGTGGTCCTCCAATCGACGGTACAGGTGTCCGATTCGTTCAAGACCCCATTGTCCGGCCGGTCTAGCGTTCGAAACATGACTGTTCGACTGGATGTAATCGGCGTGGTCGTCTCCGATATGGCGGCCGCGCTCGCCTTCTACCGCCGCCTCGGCCTGGAGTTCGGCGAGGATTTCGGGGGTCACGTGGAGGCGGAGCTGCCCGGCGGGTTCCGGCTGGCGCTCGACACCGAGGCCAATATCCGTTCGTTCCACCCGGATTACCCGCAGGAACCCAACGGCCGGGCGGGACGGATCGGCCTGGCCTTCCGCTGCGAATCGCCCGCGGAGGTTGACTCGATGTTCGAGGACCTCGTCGGCGCCGGATACGACGGTGAGCTGAAGCCGTTCGACGCGTTCTGGGGCCAGCGCTATGCGACGGTGCGGGATCCGGACGGCAACGGCGTCGACCTCTACGCGCCGCTGAGCTGACCGGACACCAACCGCCCGAGCGGCCACCCGGCCAGCTCGCGGACATCGCGGGCCAGGTGCGCCTGGTCGGCGTACCCGGCGCGGAACGCGGTGTCCGCGAACGGGACTCCGCGGCGGGCCAGGGCCAGCGCCCGCTGCATGCGCAGCACCCGCGCCAGCATCTTGGGCCCGTATCCGAACGCCGACAGCGACATTCGATGCAGCCGCCGCGCGCCGATACCGAACTCGTCGGCGACGGCGGACACCGGCGAGCCGCCCTCGAGGCGCCCCACGATGCGGCGCAGGACCGGGTCTGCGGTCTCGGCGTCGGCGGCGATGCGCCGGGCCAACTCGTCGAGGCCGGTCATGGGATCCGGGGCCGCCGCCACCGCCGCGGCCAAGGCCCGCACCCGAGCGAGCGGCCAGAGATCGGCCAGCGCGGGCCGCTGGTTCACCACCTCGTGCGCCGGAACGCCCAGCAGGCCCGGTGCGGTACCCGGGAAGAAGCGAATGCCGCTGACCGTGGTCCCCGCCGGGGCGGAGGTTTCGTAGCCGCGGGTGTCCGGACCGGCGACCACCAGACGCTCGCCGGTCCACAGCACATCCATGCAGCCATCGGGTAACACCGGAGCCGCGTCGCCGGACTCGATGGTCCGCGACCACACGACGGCGCCGTCGACGACCGCCGACGGCCGCTCCCCGTACCCGGGCGGGCCAAGGGACTCCACATGCCCGAGACTAGCGCGCCACGCCGACAGGAAGACCCACGCGCGGACCGGGCACCCGTAGTCTGAGTCCGGACCGGGCGGTCTCCGCCGAGGCGCCGCGCCGCACCGGTCCACGCCCCGCACTGCCGGTCGAGGATGCTGCCGAAGGAGGATGTCCGTGCTGGCCGCCCGCGGATCGACGGCACGGCGGGCCGGGGGCCCGCCGCGGGCCTCATGATCAGGCGATTCGCCCGATCGCGGGGCCGCGTACACGCCCCGCCCAGCGGGGTCATCCGGGATCGCCGCCTGCGCCGCCACCACCGCGGCGACGCCTACCGGCTCACGGCCGTCGGTGGTCTGGCCGCGCTGTCGCTGGATGCGCTGTCGAGCGTCGCCTACGGTCCCGAGGCGATCGTCGCCGTACTGGTCACCGCGGGCGCGGACGCGGTCGGCTACACGGTGCCGGTGACGATCGCGCTGACCGTGCTGCTGCTGGTGCTGGTGACCTCGTATCGGCAGGTCATCGCGGTATTTCCGGACGGCGGCGGCAGCTATGCGGTGGCGCGGCGCGAGCTCGGCCGCCCCGCGAGCCTGCTCGCGGCGGCGGCACTGGTGGTCGATTACGTGCTGACGGTCGCGGTCGGCCTCGCGGCGGGCGCGGCCGCGCTGGGCAGCATGTTCCCGGTGATCGCCGATCATCTGCTGGTGACGGCGCTGATCGCGCTGGCGGTGCTCACGGCGCTGAATCTGGCCGGTATCGCCGAATCGGCGAAGGCACTGCTGGGACCGGCCGCGCTGTTTCTCGTGGTGATCGGCGCGATCATCGTGGTCGGCCTGCTGCGCGACGAGCCGGTCGCCACCATCGGCACCGCGCTCACCTTTCACGAACTGCCCGGGGTGATCGGGCCGCTGCTGCTGGTGAAGGCGTTCGCGGCGGGCGGTTCGGCGCTGACGGGTGTGGAGGCCACGGCCAACGGCGTGCCCGAATTCCGCACGCCCGCGGTGCGGCGCGCGCAGCACACCGAGATGGCGCTGGGTCTGCTGCTCGGCGCGATGCTGCTGGGGATCGCGGCGGTCGTGGCGACCCATCGGGTGGTGCCGCGCGACGGGGTGACGCTGCTGGCGCAACTGGCGGCGGCCGCCTTCGGTACCGGCCTGCTGTTCTATGTGGCCAACTTGGCGATCGCGGGCGCACTGGGTCTGGCGGCCAACACCAGCTTCGGCGGGCTGCCGGTGCTGCTGAGCCGGCTCGCCCACGACCATCGGATGCCGCACCTGTTCGCCCTGCGCGCCGAGCGTCCGGTGTACCGGTTCGGGGTGGCGACGCTGGGCGTGCTGGCGGCGCTGGTGCTGCTGCTCGTCGACGCGCGCGTGGACCGCCTGCTGCCGCTGTACGCCATCGGTGTCTTCATCGGGTTCACCATCAGTCAGGTGGGCCTGGTGCGGCACTGGCGCGACAGCCACGGCCGGTGGTGGCGGGCGAAGCTGTGGCTCAACGGGTTCGGCGCGCTGCTCACCGCGGCGGCGGCCGTGGTATTCCTCCTCGACCGGTTCGCCGAGGGCGCGTGGCTGCTGCTGTTCCTCGTCCCGGGGCTGATGCTGCTGTTCGACCGCACCGAGCACTACTACCGGCAGGTCGCCGCCGAGCTCCGGATGGGTACGACGATCCCGGTGCCCCGGCGAGATCCGACCAGGCGCACGGTGGTCGTGGTGCCTGTGGTGGCGGTCAGCGATCTCACCCGGCGGGCCCTGGACGCCGCGCTCAGCCTGGGCGAGCAGGTGCATCCGATCGCGGTCGACATCGACCCGGAGACCACGAGGCGGCTGGTCGCGCACTGGGAGGACTGGGATCCCGGTCTCGAACTGCGCGTGCTGCCGAGCCCGCACTGCGGCATGGTCGAACCGATCGTCGAATACGCGCGCACCCTCACCGCGACCGAGCGCCAGGTGCTGGTGCTGCTGCCGCGGCTCGAACCGCGGCGGCGGCGCTACCGGATCCTGCACAATCAGCGCGCCCCGATCATCGCCGAGGCGCTGGACCGGCACACCGACGCGATCGCGGCGACGATCACCCTGCATCTCGACTGAGCGAGCGCGGCCCCGCAACTCCTGGGAGAATCCTGCGGGCGAACCGTCACGCCGATTGCTGACCGTTCGCTGGGGTCGTTAGACTCCGCAAAGGTAAACGTCAACAGTTCAGATTGGAGTGGCGGGGCGCCATGCTCAAGGGTTTCAAAGACTTCCTGATGCGCGGGAACGTTATCGATCTGGCCGTCGCCGTGGTGATGGGCACCGCGTTCACCGCGGTGGTCACCTCGGTCACCAAGGGAGTCCTGGAACCGCTGCTGGCGGTGCTCGGCAGCAATGGCCAACTCGGCCTGGGCTTCCAGCTGGTCCCCGGCAAGCCCGCCACCTTCATCGCGCTCGGCCCGATCATCAGCTCCGCCATCAACTTCGTCATGGTGGCGGCGGTGCTGTACTTCGTGCTCATCGTGCCGATGAAGCATCTGCAGAAGCGTTTCGGTGGCAAGAAGAAGTCCGAGCCCACCCAGACCGAACTGCTGACCGAGATCCGCGATCTGCTGGCGGCGCAGGCGGCGGACAATTCGTCCCAGTCCACCACGAAACTCGATACGGCGATGAAGACCGTGCTGGACTGAACATCGCCGGGGTGCCCGGGTCGCGGGATTCGAGTACCGCGCTACTCGCGTGGCGCCGCCGCCCGGGGCGCACCCTCGAAAGGTGGCACAGCACAAACTCTTCTGCATTCCGGGCACCTGGGAGGCCGTCACGGCGGCCGAGGAATTCGGGCGGATCGAACCGCGCACCGAGATCGGCATGCTGACCGGTGTCACCGATCTGCTCGACCGCCGCGTGTTCGACGTCGTCTACCTCAACTATCCGGGCAGCGCGGGCCCGGTATCCGGCGGCGGCGACGGGCTGCTCGAGGCGCTCGGGCACCCCTCGCACCGCGAAGTCCGCGATATGGGTGTGGCCGAACTGGTCCGGCTGATCCGCGAACATCCCGGCGGCTTCGGCATTCTCGGCTACGGCCAGGGCGCCGCGGTGGCGGCGCTGGTGGGGCGCGAGCTGGTGTCGGGGTCGCTGCGGGAGCGGATGCCGGACTGTCACTGGCTGCACACCTTCGCCTCGCCGCACCGGGCGCCCGGACACACCTTCCCGCTCGGCAATCAGCTGGCGGGCCAGGGGATTTCGGGTGATCCGATCGACGACACCGGCCGCATCGACTGGTTCGACTACTGCCTGCCCGGCGATCTGTACGGCGATGCCGATATGGCCGACACGTACCTGCCCCTGGCCTATGAGCTGGCCCTCGAACTGCCGCTGGTGGATCCGTTCGCGATGATCGCGGGCTGCACCGACAGCCTGCTGCGCGGTCAGCTCCGCGACGTCATCGCCGAACTGGGCGAACATCCCGCGCTGGTGGTGGGCAAGGCGGGCATCACCGCGGCGACCCTGGCGACATTTCTCCAGCAGTACCCGCACGACAAGTACGCCGTGCGCGAGATCCTGCCGGGGGCAACGGCATTGCGGCACTCCGCCAACCACCTGAACTTCTGGGGGCCGCGCGTGGAGACCGGCGAGCAACTGACGGTGACGACCGCACGGCCTCGCTGAGCGGAACTACTGCAACGTCGCAGTGGCCGGGCGGGTCAGCGTGGCCCCGCACCGGACCGCCCGCCCAGACCAACCTCCGCCCCACCCCGCACAACCACAACCCAGGCCGAGGTCCCCCCATCACCCCGCGCAACCCACAAACCCGGCCAAGATCCCGCACCACCCCGCGCGGCCACAAGCCGGGCCAACTCCCCGCACCACCCCGCGCGGCCAGAGGCAGGGCCAAATTCCCGCATTGCACCGCGCAACCACAGGCCGGGCCAAATTCCCGCATCGGCGCGGCGCCGCCCGCTCAGGCGGGGAGCGGGATCAGGCGCTGGGCGTCGTCGAACAGGCCGCGTTCGGCGATGCGGGCGGCGGCCAGCGCGGCCAAAGCGGCGGCGGCCAGCAGCATGTACATGACGACGATCTGGTAGCGGATGGCGGTCAGCGGTTCGACTCCCGCGAGGATGAGGCCGGTCATGGCGCCGGGCAGGCTGATCAGGCCCACCACCTTGGTCGCGTCGATGGCGGGGAGCAGGGCGGTGCGCAATGCCGAACGCCGGTACGGCAGGAACGCCTGGCGCGCAGGCAATCCGAGGCACAGCCGCGTCTCGACGGCGGCCCGCGCGGTGCGGCCGTCCTCGTGCACGCGACGCAGCGCGATGCCGGTGGCCTGCATGGCACCCGAGACGATCATGCCGCCCACCGGGACCACCACGCGGGCCTCGGTCGATATCACGCCGAGCAGGATCAGCGCACCCAGCGTGATCACCGTGCCGAAGGCGACGCCGAGGGTGGCGGCCCGAATCGCCTGCGGCACACCGGCTCCGCGGCGGCCCGCGACCTGACCGGCGATGATAACCATCAGCACCACCCAGCCCAGCGCACCCGGTAACCCGGTGTGCCGGAACAGGATCAGCAATACCGCCCCCACCGCGACCAGTTGGATCCCGGCCCGCACGGCGGCGATCACCAACTCCCTGGTGAGCTGCAACTGCTGCCGATAGGCGATGAGCGCCGCCACCGCCACCAGCAGCAGCGACGCCGCCACCCCCGGCCAATCCGGAACCGAAAGACCTTCTGTCACTGTCCTGTCCATTCGTCGAAACCAGCTCGGCCGCTCTCCCACCCCGCCTCACACACCACCACGCCCCGCATCACTGCTCCCTCTCCGCCGCGCCCGCCTCCCGCAATCCACCCCCACCCGAACCGCCCGAACTCACCCCACCCGAACCATCCGCTCTCCCCCACCCGAAGCATCCACACTCACCCCCCCCACAGCGCCCAGCCTCACCCCCCCCGCCACAACCGGCCGGACACCCCCAGAACCCTCCGGACGAACCCCACCCCCACCCCCCCCACACCCCCCCCCC
>NZ_JARWQD010000098.1 GCF_029869545.1 Nocardia wallacei
CCCCCCGCTTTTTTTTCCCCCCCCCCTTGGGGTGCGCGTGTTGGGGGTGGTTTTCCGCGAGTGGGGGGGGGGGGGGGGGGGGGGGGCGCTCCGCCCCCCGCCCGGGGCGGGGGGCCGGGGGGCCCCTGGGGAGGTGGGTCAGCGTAGGTCGCGGCGGTGGAAGGCGGTGAGGCCCACCGTGGTCAGGGCGGCCGCGACCAGCAGCAGGATCACCACCGGTGTCGCGGTGAACGGGCCACCCGGCACCTTCGGCAAGTGGCTGTAGGGCGTGAGATCCTGAACCCACTGCGGCATACCGGAGATCGAGCCGAGCAGGAACAGCGCCACGCCGGCGGTGAAGACACCCCACGCGACGGGTGCCCAGCGCGGCAGCAATCCGAACAGCAGCACGGCGGCACCCACGAACACCCAGATCGCCGGGATCTGCACCAGCGCCGCACCCAGCACTCGAGGCAGTTTGCCGCCGATATCGTGGGCGGCGGCCCCGTAGACCAGACCTCCCAGGAGCCCCGAAACCAGCAGCAGCACAACCGGTCCGAGCAGGGCGAACAGCAAATGCGATGCGCCCCAGCGCAACCGGCCGACGGCACCGGTCAGAACCGTCTCGGCATGCTGCGTGTTCTCCTCCGAATACAGCCGCAGCACAGCTGAAATCGCATACGCCGACGCCGCCATTCCCAGCATGGTGAATCCCATGACAAGGAAGGAATCCTCCAGCGCCGCACTGCCACCCAGCCGGCCGATGATGTCGTTGATGGTGTCGCTGGTGCCCAGTTCGTCGCCGATACCGTGCACAACGCTGCCGATGACCAGACCGTAGAGCCCCAGCCCGACGGCCCAGGCCACCAGGGCGCCGCGCTGCAACCGCCAAGCCAGCCCGAACGGACCGGCCAGGCCGGGACCAGCAGCCGGTGCCCCCGGGCGCTCGGCGATCAGTCCGGCGCCGAGGTCGCGACGCCGCAGCAGCGCGTAGGCCGCCGCGATCAGCACCGCCGCGGTCGCCACGTGCAGCAGCAGGATCAGGAAGTGGTCCCCGGCGAGCGCCCGCACCTGGATCGACCAGCCCTGCGGCGACAGCCACACGAACGGGGTGGTCGGCCCGTCACCTGCCCGCGCATCGCCGATCGCACGCAGTGTGTAGGTCACGGCCAGCACCGTGAAGGCGATGCCGCGTGTGGTGCGGGCGTTGGCGCTCAGCTGCGCTGCGACCGCCGCCACGGCCGCGAACACGACGCCGGATCCGGCCAGCGCGAGCCCGAACGCCAGCGCGTCGGTCCCGCCGACACCGGCACCCGCGATGCTGGCCGCACCGAGCAGGCCGGTGGCCAGCGCGCCCGCGCAGGTGAGGAGCAGCGCAGCCGTGAGGCTCGCGTACCGCCCCACCTGCGTGGAGGCGAGCAGTTCCTCCCGTCCGGTCTCCTCCTCGGCCCGGGTGTGCCGGATGACCGTGAGAATCGTGGCGATTCCGATGATCGTGAAGAACATCCCGGCCTTCCACAATCCCGCCGCCGCGCCGGACGTGGTGTTGTAGATCGGCCCGTACATCGCCAGCTGGGCCGGACTGGACAGGATCGTCTTCGCGAAGCCCGCCACGTCCTCCGGGGTCGGATACACCTTCTCGGTGCTCTTGATGTACGTGCTGCCCAGCGGCAGCGACAGCAGCAGTACCCACAGCGGCAGCACGATCCGGTCGCGCCGCAGATACAGCCGCAGCAATGCCAGGGTTCCCGTGAAATCCGATGCGCCACGCGCGGATTCGGCGAATCCGAAGCGCGGGCGCGCGACCGCGGTCGTGGTTTATGCCCCGCCGCGGAGTTGCGGGGCGCGCCCCCGGCGGCGGGGGGCCCCGGGGGGGGAGATTTGG
>NZ_JARWQD010000099.1 GCF_029869545.1 Nocardia wallacei
CGGCCGCCGCGGCCACGACCAGGACCCAGCGCGGCGGCTCGCCGGTGCCGGGGACCAGCGCGGCATCCGGATCCGCCCAACGCAACCGGCCGGACCATGCCGCGATCGCACAACCACCCGCGACCATCAGCGCCAGGCCGATCACCGCCAGCACCGTCCGATTCAGCCGCGCCGGGCGATTGACCGCGCTCACGCCATTCCGCCCTTCACCCGCGCCGGGCAATTGGCCGCGGTCATGGCATTCCACCCTTCACCCGCACCGGGGCAATTGACCATGCTCATGGCATTCCACCCTTCACCCGCACCGGGGCAATTGACCGTGCTCACGGCGTTCTTCCCTTCGCCCGCGCCGGGCGATTGACCGCGCTCATGGCATTCCTCCCGTCAGCCGCACCGGGTGATCGGCCGTGCTCATGGGGTTCCTTCCTTGGCCGGGCGCGCATGGGCGGCGACCTCGCGTCGCACACCGGGGGCCACCCGGCGCAGTCGTTCGTCGACGGCGGCCCGGACGGCCGCGACCGATTCCTCCGGCGCCCGGCCGGTGCGCATACCGATTCGAATCTTCTTGCGCCCCAGCCGCACTCGCACGGGCTCCACCTCGGCGACCGAGCGCGCCGCATCCCGCACGGCGGCGTGCAGGCTGCGCCGGGCGATTCCGGCGTCCAGCTCGTCCTCGGATTCCAGCGGCACCACGACCGAGCGGCCAGGCACCAGCGCCAGCGCCAGCAACAACGCGCCCGCCAGCGCCGCCGCGATACCGGCGCCGAGCACCCAGCCACTGCCCCATTCGGTGTCACGCAATGTGGTGGCCACATCATCGTAGGACACCAATTCCCTTGTGCCGCTGAGCTTCTGGATGATAGAAACGGCGACCACCACACTTCCGGCCAGCACCGCCAGCGCCACCACGATCGCCGGGACGACGCGGCGCGGGCGCCGCCTCATCGGACCCTGCCCGCCGCGGCGCCGCTCGTCAGCGCCGACACCTCGATGTCCACCCGCGACACCGTCAGGCCCGCCAGTTCCCCGGTGCGCCGGATCAGGTGCTCACGGCACGCGTCGGTCACCCGGGCCACCGGCTGCGGGTACGCGACTGGAAGACGGACCCGCAGGGCGGCCGAGTCCCCGGCGACCCGGGCCGTCACCTGCACCTGCGGCTCGACCCCGGGCACCTCGCGCGCGGCCTGTGCGGCGATCCGGCGCACCGCGCGCTCACCCACCACGGTCGTCCCGGGCAGTTCGGTGGTCACGGCGGTCATCGCGCGCTCCGATCCTGCACCGACCGGAGAAGTCCCGACAGGTCGACTTCGCCGTCGAGCCAGCGGCCGACCAGCAGGCCGAGCCCGCCGAAGACCAGGACGACGAAGAACGCTCCGAATCCTCCGAAGGCGGCGGCGAATCCCAGGGCCAGGCCCGTGATCAGGCAGATCGTGGTGGCGCTCATATCACTGCACCCGGTCTCGGCTCGGCGGCTGCTGATCGTCGTCCTCGCCCTCGATGTACACATCGTTGACGTTGATGTTCACCTCGACGACCTCGAGCCCCGTCATCTGCTCGATGGCGGTGATGACGTTGCGCCGCACCGCCCGTGCCAATTCCGCGATGGCGACGCCGTATTCGACGACGAGATCCAGATCGACCGCGGCCTGCCGCTCGCCTACCTCGACCGAAACACCCTGTCCCACACTGGCGGACGCGCCCGGGATGCGATCGCGCAGCGCGCCGAACGCGCGCGCCGCCCCGCCGCCGAGTTCGTGCACACCGCGCACTTCGCGGGCGGCCAGGCCCGCGATCTTCTGTACCACGGTATCGGCGATGGTGGTGGTGCCCTGATCGGTCACCAGCGCGCCCGGGCGGCCGTTGCGGTCGGTCTGCTGCCCGGTCTCACTGCCGCCGGACTGCGTCGGCGCCTTCGTGTTCCCGACCGACTTCTCTGTTGCCGTGCTCATCACAGTTCCTCCGGATTCCCTTGCAGTACAGCGGATAACAACTCTGTATGGTTTCGACACGGTGCCGGGCGGATCGTCACGGCCGCGCCACGTGATCTAGGTAACCATTTGATCGCTGAAAGCCGTGGCGTCGAGCTCGGTCACGACGATCCGCAGCGTCGCCGAGGCCCGCGGTGTCGGCGCCAGCAGCGCCCGGACCGCGGCGGCCAGTTCGTCCAGCAGCGGCGGCAGCGGCAGCGCGGTGGCCGCGACACGAATCTCGACGGCCGACTCGTTGATATCGACGGCATACCGATTCCCGTTGAGCGGCAACCATTTCGCGTTCTGCAGCCCGATCGGCCCCGCCGGTCGCAGGCCGTCCACCGAGTCGATCGCCGCCACGACGGCATCGATCAGATCCTCCTCGACTCTCACGGCTGCCCCGGTTCGATATCCAGAACGGTCACCGCGACCTCGTCCACGACCACCCCGGTCTGTTCGGCCACCACGCGGGCGACCTCCCGCTGCACCGCCTGCCCGACCGCACCGACCTGGACGCCGGCCGACATCGTGAGGTCCACATGGATTCGCAGCCACTGCCCGGCGCGCCGGACGCGCACACCGCCCGCGGGCGCGGGCTCCTGCCCCGTCCACAGTTGCCGTCCCGAGCGCGCGAGCTGACCGACCAGCCCGAGCACCCCGGGCTCGAGTCTGCGCACCCCCGCGACCGCGGCGGCGGCGCGGGCCGCGACACCGGCGATCACCGCGTCGCCGACGACGACCTCGGTGCCCGGCGCGGCGGCGCTCACCGCTGCTCCTCGTAGACGTCGACGACGGTGATGTCCAGCCGTCCCAGCACCAGGCCGATCCGCGCCGACGCCGCCGCCCGGACCCGCTCGCGCACCCGCGGCACCAATTCCTCCACGCTGCGGCCGCCCAATCGCACGGCGATGGTCAGCTCGACATCGATGAGGTGTTCGCCCGCGGGTCCCGGTTCGGTCCCCCGCACCTGGCAACCGCGGGCCCGCACCCCGTCGACGGTGTCGGCGGCGTATCGCAGTACCACCGCGACCGCCTGCTCGCTGACCTCGATAGTTCCGGGGTGCGGTGTGGGCAGGGTGAGGGTGCGGCCGCGGCGCCCCTCCGCGCGCACCGCGGACATGATGCGGCCGAACAGATCCGGCGGCGGCGGATCCGGTTCATCGATGAGTTCGCGCGTCGCCCCGCGCAGCGTGAGCAGGCTCTCGCGCGCGGCCGCGCAGTGCGGGCAGGTGCGTTCGTGCTCGTCGGACAGTCCGGCGTCCATCGCGTCCAGCCGCTCCCACACCCGTTCCAGGCCGCGTCCGCACGGAAGCAGATAGTCGCTCCCGGTGCTCTGGCTCACCGCCATGGCTGCATCACCTCCGCCAATTGCGCTCGGGCCCGCGCGATCCGCCCGCGGACCGCGGTGGAATTGGTGCCGACGATCTCGGCGATCTCCTCATAGGACCGGCCGTGCACCTCCCGCAGCAGCCAGCACGCGCGCTGTTCGGGCGTCAGCCGCTGCAGCGCCTCGACCAGCGCCGCCAGCTGGCCGTTCACCTGCGCCGCATGCTCCGGGTGCAGGTCGGTCCGCGGCGATGCGGTCGTGTCGGGGTCGACATCGGCGGGCACGCGTCGCGCTCTGATCACGTTCAGGCAGCGATTGGTGGTCATGCGGTACAGCCATCCGGCGAACGCCGAATCATCCTGCAGCTGGGCCATTCTGCGCCACGCCGTCAGAAAAACCTCCTGGGTGACATCCTCGGCCTCGCCCCGGTCGGCCAGCATCTTCGCGGCGAGCCGGAACATCGGCCCCTGGTAGCGCAGCACCAGCTGCTCATACGCCCGGACATCGCCGTCACGCGCCCGCCCGGCCAGGGTCGCGTCGTCCAGCGCTGCCTCGGGTGCCGTCGCCGTCGTGGTCACACAGCACCTCCTCCGCTGCTCGTGATGTCGACACCGGGGAGCCGGAACCGTCACGGCCGATTATCCGTGATCGTTGTCTCATCGGTTGCTGCGTGAGCTTGCCGTGTGTCGGCGGGTCTTCGTTCAGTGCGCCGAAACGGCGCCGGTCCTTTCGACAACGGAGGTTCGCAATGTCTCTGAACGACAAGATCGGCAACACCGCCGAGGATCTGGGCGGCCGGGCAAAGGAGGCCGCAGGCCAGGTCACCGGCGATGAGAAGCTGCGCGACGAGGGCAAGCTCGACCAGGTCGAAGCGGGCGCCAAGCAGGCGGTCGAGGATGTGAAGGACGCCGTCGGCGATGCCGTGGGCAAGCTGAAGGACAAGTTCGGCAAGTAATACGACGCACCGGTTCGCCGCGCATCGTTCCGGCCAGGGTTTTTGGGGGCCCCACCCCATAGGCGGGTGGTACACGGCCCCAAACATTCCGGGTTTTGGGGAATAGTG
>NZ_JARWQD010000100.1 GCF_029869545.1 Nocardia wallacei
GGCCCCCCCGGGCCTAAACCACCCACCCCCCCTCCACCAACCCCCGCGGTTCCTGGGGGGCCCCCCCCCAATTTTTGGGGGGCCCCCCCCCCACTATATCTCCGGGACCCGAAGCCGAACCCGAGCCGCACCGCGCGCGGCAGATGGCGGAATCCTTCGGCGTGGACGCCGAACGCTACGACCGCACCCGCCCGCCCTATCCGCCCGACCTGGTGGCAAGGATCATCGCCGCCACCCCGAGCCCCGGTGCCCGCGGCGTTCCCGGGCTCGATGTGCTGGACGTCGGGTGTGGGACCGGGATCGAGGCGCGGCAGTTCCGGGCGGCCGGGTGCCGCGTGCTGGGGGTCGAGCCCGACGGGCGGATGGCCGAGTTCGCGCGGCGCAGCGGGGTCGCGGTCGAGGTGGCGACCTTCGAGGAGTGGGATCCGGCGGGCCGGGATTTCGATCTCGTCGTCGCCGGAACCGCGTGGCACTGGGTGGATCCGGTCGCGGGCGCGGTCCAGGCGGCGCGCGTCCTGCGCCCCGGGGGCAGGCTCGCGGTGTTCTGGCATGTGTTCCAGACCCCGCCTGAGGTGACGGACGCGACCATCGCCGCCTTCACCCGCGCGGTGCCCGACTCCCCGATCGACATGCGGGTGATGCGGCAGTCCATGGGCGCCGACCGCACGATGGCCGACGCCTATCAGCCGATGTTCGACAAGGCGTCCGAGGGCATCCGGGCCGCGGGCGAATTCGGCACCCCCGAGCAGTGGCGCTTCGATTGGGAGCGCTCCTACACCCGCGACGAATGGCTCGACCAGATGCCCACCCACGGCGCCCTCACCCGCCTGCGCCCCGACCAGCTCGCGGACGTGCTGGGCGCCGTCGGCGACGCGATCGATACCCTCGGCGGCAGCTTCACGATGCCCTACGCCACCATCGCCGTGACCGCCGTGCGCGGCGGGGCCTAGCGGATGCGGGCGTACCGATCGCGGGATGAGCCTCAGGCCAGGGAGTCCAGGGCCGTCTCGATGGCGCGGTGGAAGGTGGGGTAGGCGTAGATCATGCCGCGCAGGGTATGGGTGGGGACCTCGGCGTGGACGGCAACGGCCAAGGCGCTCAATACTTCTCCGCCCTGCGGGCCGACCGAGGTGGCGCCGACCAGGACGCCGCGGTCCGCGTCCTCGACCAGCTTGATCAGCCCGGCGTTGCCGACCTTGTGGATCCAGCCGCGGGTGGAGGCGGCGAGGTCGGTGACGGCGGTGCGCACGGTCAGCCCGGCGTCGCGGGCCTCGGCCTCGGTCATGCCGACCGCACCGACCTCCGGATCGGTGAAGGTGACCCGCGGGACGGCATGGTACTGCGCGGGATCGGTTGCGGTGCCGAGGATGTCGGCGGCCGCGAGGCGCGCCTGATACATCGACATGTGGGTGAAGGCGCCGCGCCCGGTGATGTCGCCGATCGCCCAGACCCCGTCGGCGGCCCGCAGATGCTCGTCGACCTCGATATCGCGGGCTGATTCGTCCAGGCCCACCGCGCCGATTCCCAACGCCGCGAAATCGGTTCGGCGGCCGGTCGCCACCAGCAGCTGCCGCGCGTGCAGCGGCTCGCCCCGGTCCGGGTGCACGGTGAACCGGGTGCCGTCGTGTTAGATCCGCGTGGCCTCCACCCCGGAGCGGATCGAAAGTCCCTCGGCGGTCAGGGTTTCGGCGACGAGGTCGGCCGCCTCGGGTTCCTCCTTGGGCAGGATACGGTGCCGCACGATCACCGTGACCTGGGCGCCGAAGCGCGAGAAGATCTGGGCGAACTCCATTCCCACGGGCCCGCCGCCGAGCACGATCAGCGATTCGGGCACCGCGGTGGCGGCGACGGCCTCGCGATTGGTCCAGTAGGGCGTCTCGGCCAGGCCCTCGATCGGCGGAACCGCCGGTGCCGTACCGGGATTCAGCACGATCGCGCGGTCGGCGCGGAATACCCGCGGCCCGTCGGCGGTGGTCACCGTCACCTCGCCGGGGGCGCTGATGCGGCCCCAGCCGCGGACGAACCGTCCGCCCGCCTTCTCGAAGCGTTCCACCGCGACCGTGTCGTCCCAGTTGTCGGTCGCCTCGTCGCGGATGCGGGCCGCCACCGGACGCCAATCGGGTTGTGCCTGTGCGGATCCGGCCAACGCGCCGACCCGCCCGGCCTCGGCGAGCGCCTCGGCCGCGCGCACCATCATCTTGGTGGGCACGCACGCGTAGTAGGGGCACTCGCCGCCGACCAGCCTGCCCTCCACGCCGACGACCGCCAGTCCCGCCGTGGCCAGCCGTGTCGCGACGTCCTCGCCGCCCGGGCCCATCCCGATCACCACGGCGTCCACGGTCTCGATCGACATGCGTGCTCTCCTTCGACTCGGTGGTTACCGACCGCGCAGTGCGCGGCCGGTCACTGCGGTCCAGGCTCCCACGGACTCGGGTGACGCCGGGGCACGGCCCGCTGACGAATGTGTGACGCGGCTACCGCGCCAGGCGCTCGCGCGGGACCAGCAGCGCCAGCAGGGCGACGATCAGGCCGCCGACCAGCGCGTACAGGCCCCAGGCGCCGCCGAGCAGGTCGCGGTAGTCGTCGCGCAGCTGGTCGCCGAATCGCTCGTCGAGCCGCCAGCCGACCACGCCGAGCACGACCAGACCGGCCAGCACACCGATCCAGCCGATGGCGCGCGAACCGAACAGCGCGGCCAGCAGGACGATGGCCGCGATCACGAGCAGGAAGATCGCCAGCGAGGACTGGATCGAGGTGTTCTGACCGGCGATCTGGTCGAGCGTCTGCTCGGCGGCGAAGCCGTCCCGCAGGTCGGCGAGCTGCACGTCGCGCGCCTGGACCGAGCCGACGAGCGGGCCGAATGTCCCGACGGCGATGGCTACTGCGCAGGCGAACAGCACCAGGTGTACGAAAGTGCGCATACTCCACGGTATTGCCCGTGGCGTCGTGTGTATGCGGATTTGTCCCGATGACGCCAAATCGTGCGCTGACGGCGGTTTGGTGGGCGCGCGGCTACGACGTCAGGCGCACCCGGCGGCCCACCGAGGGCATGCCGTCGGGGTCGTCGACCCGCAGTCTATGTCGGCGACCCCGCAGTCCTGGTTCCGGTCGGACAACCAGTCGGGAATCGGCACGAATTCTCCTGCCACGCTGCCAGTTTGACCTCCCCGCCGTCTGCGGATACGGCGCGGCAGTGGGGAATTCGGTAGGTTGGGGCGAGCAGGGGGTGCCGCTGAGCCGGTCGGGCGGGACCGTCGTACAGGTCGCGCGGGAGAACAGCGAGGACAGCATGGCCGACAGTGAGGTCGCGAACCGGATCGAGGAGGTCGGCGCCGATTTCCACGCCGACCCGCAGCGGTACTACCGGCGCTGGCGCGAGAGCGGGCCCGTGCACCGGGTGCGCCTCGCCGACGGCGTCGACGGCTGGGTGATCATCGGCTACGCGGAGGGCCGCGCGGCGCTCAACGACCCGCGCCTGCGCAAGAGCGCCGCCGAGGTCTACGAGATCTTCGACCGGCGCCGCGATTCGGGCGTGGTGGCGAATGCGGAGACGCAGGCGCTGGCCGAACACATGCTCAACACCGACCCGCCCGACCACACGCGCCTGCGCAAGCTGGTGGTCAAGGCGTTCACGCCGCGGCGCACGGCGGCACTGCGGCCGCGTATCGAGGAGATCAGCGCGGCGCTGCTCGACGAGATGGCCCGCCACGACGAGGTCGACCTGCTGGAGGCGTTCGCAAATCCGTTGCCGGTCACGGTGATCTGCGAGCTGCTGGGCGTCCCGTTCGAGGACCGCTCCGACTTCCAGGCATGGACCCGGGTGCTGGTGGGCTCGGTCGGCGGGATCCAGGACCGCAACGTCGCCTCGGTCGCGATGTCGGAGTATCTGCGAAAACTGGTGGCCGCCAAGCGCCTCGAGCCCGGCGAGGATCTGCTGTCGGACCTGGTGCACGTGCGCGACGCCGGCGATCGGCTGTCGGAGTCGGAGCTGGTGGCGATGGTGTTCCTGCTGCTGGTCGCCGGGCACGAGACGACGGTGAATCTGATCGGCAACGGCACGTACGCGTTGCTGCGCAACAGATCTCAGCTCGAGGCACTGCGCGCCGATCCCGCCGCCGTCCCCGCGGCGGTGGAGGAGTTCCTGCGCTACGACGGCCCGGTCGGCTGGGCGACGGTCCGCTACACCGCCGAGCCGGTGCGGATCGGCGGCATCGACATCCCCGCGGGCGAACTCGTCTACGTCTCGCTGGCCGCGGGCAACCACGACCCGGCCCGCTATCGAGCCCCCGACAGTCTCGACATCGCCGGAGATCCGAGCGGGCACCTGGCCTTCGGGCACGGCATCCACTTCTGCGTCGGTGCCCCGCTGGCCCGGCTGGAGGCGGAGATCGCCTTCACCGCACTGCTGCGACGCTTCCCGGACCTGTCCCTGGCGCAGCCGGAGTTCGCGCCGCGCTGGCACCACGGCGCCCTCATCCGCGGCCTGGAGGAACTCCCGGTCCGCCTGCGGGAGAACTGAAGACGACCACAGCATTTCCGGATGTGCTGGACGTCGGGCCGGTGAAGCTGGAGGTTCACAGGCCCAGCAGGACATCGCGCTGCTCGGCCACGGTGGTCTGGAGGGCGTCGACCACCGCCGATACCTCGGGTCGGCGCAGGGTTTCGGCGCGGGCGACCAGCCAGTAGGTCAGGCGGACGGCCACCGCGTCGGGGAGCACCCGGACCAGGTCGGCGTGGCGGTCGGCCATGAAGCAGGGGAGCAGGCCCAGCCCGGCCGCCGCGCGCGTCGCCTCGACGTGCACGAAAACATTGGTGGACGAGACGGATTCGCGCATCATGGGCGCGAAACTCGAGGCCAGATCCAGGTCGTCGACCTGCAGCATCGAGTCGATGAAATAGACGAGCGGATAGCCGCCCAGCTCGTCGATGCGCCGCGGGACGCCGTGCTCGGCGAGGTAGTCGCGGGCGCCGTACAGGCCCAGGCAGTAGTCGCCCAGCGGCATCGCCTCGGCGCGGTGCACCTTCGGCCTGCCCACCACCACCTCGATATCGAGGCCGGACCGCTGCGTGGAGGCCCGGCGGGTGGCGGCCACGATCTCGACCGCGACCCGCGGATGCCGCCGCTGCACCCGCGCGGCCGACGGCGCCGCGATATAGGCGCTGAACCCGTCGGTCGCCGAGATCCGGACCACGCCCTCCAGTACGCGGCTGCCGTCGTCCTCGGTGGCCAGCGACCGGACCGCCGACTCGATCGCCTCGGCCGCGGCCAGCGCCTCGCGGCCCAGCTCGGTGAGCTCCCAGCCGCCGGTGACCCTGGTCAGCACCCGGCCGCCGAGGGTCTGTTCCAGCGCGGCGATGCGCCGCGAAATGGTGGTGTGGTTGATGCCGAGTTCCTCTGCGGCGGAGACGAATCGGCCGGAGCGGCCGACGGCCAGCAGCACCAGCAGATCGTCCGCGCTGGGGCGACGGCTCGCCGGGGACGCGCTCATATGTGCATTCTCGCAGATACCTCGTGCGGATCTGGGCATTGCGGTCGTCGATATCTGCACCAATACTCTTTCTGACCGTTGAATGTGTCGGCCGTCACAACACCGTGCCGAACATGCGCGCGGTCACGCGGAACGTTCGTGAAGGAGCAGTGCGATGAGGGTGCGGAGCGCGACGCCGCCGGGCGGCAGCGAGGCGAGCGGGCTGCGGCGGGTGGTGGCCGCGTCGATGGCGGGCACGGTCGTGGAGTGGTACGAGTTCTTCCTCTACGGCACCGCCGCGACGCTGGTGTTCAGCAAGGTGTTCTTCGCCGAGGGCACCAGCGATCTCGATGCCATCCTCGCCGCGTTCGTCACCTACGCGGTCGGATTCGCGGCAAGACCGTTGGGCGGCATCGTTTTCGGGCACTTCGGCGACAAATACGGGCGCAAGAAGCTGCTGCAGTTCAGCCTGCTGCTGGTGGGTAGCGCCACCTTCCTGATGGGCTGCCTGCCGACCTTTCAGCAGGTCGGATACTGGGCGCCCACGCTGCTGGTGACCCTGCGCTTCATCCAGGGGTTCGCGGTCGGCGGTGAGTGGGGCGGCGCGGTGCTGCTGGTCGCCGAGCACAGTCCGAGCCGCAGCCGGGGCTTCTGGTCGAGCTGGCCGCAGGCCGGGGTGCCCGTCGGGAATATGCTGGCGACCTCGGTGCTGCTGGTGCTGACCTCGACGCTGCCGGACGCGGCCTTCCTGAGCTGGGGCTGGCGCGTGGCGTTCTGGCTGTCGGCGGTGGTCGTGCTGGTCGGGTACTACGTGCGCACCAAGGTCACCGACGCGCCGATCTTCGCCGCGGCGCAGCGCGAGATGGAACAGGTGAAGGCGACCTCGTTCAGCGTGATCGAGGTGCTGCAGCGTTATCCCCGTGGGGTTTTCACCGCGATGGGGCTGCGCTTCGGCGAGAACATCATGTACTACCTGGTGGTCACCTTCTCCATCACCTACCTGAAGGTGCACGTGGAGGTGGACACCCAGGCGATCCTGTGGTGGCTGTTGGTCGCGCACGCGGTGCATTTCGTGGTGGTTCCGCTGGTCGGGCGGCTCAGTGATCGGGTCGGCCGGCGGCCGGTGTATCTGGTCGGCGCGGTGGCGACCGCGACGTGGGGCTTCTTCGCGTTCCCGATGATGGACAGCGGGCACAACGTGGTGATCCTGGCCGCGGTCATCATCGGCCTGGTCTTCCACGCGTTCATGTACTCGCCGCAGCCGGCGATCATGGCGGAGATGTTCCCGACCCGGATGCGGTATTCCGGTGTGTCCCTGGGGTATCAGGTGACCTCGATCGTGGCCGGTTCGCTGGCGCCGATCATCGCCGTGCGGCTGCTGGACCGCTTCGGGTCCGCGGTGCCGATCGCCTGGTATCTGGCCGCGGCGGCGGGTGTCACGCTGGTGGCCGTCGCCTTCGCCCGCGAAACCCGTGGCATAGACCTCGAATCGATCGACGATGCGGACTCCGCGCAGCGGCCCGGTGCGGCCGCCTCGATGAAAGTGGTTGCCGAATGAGGGATTTGACCGGACGTTCCGCACTGGTGACCGGGGGTGCCGGTGGTATCGGCGCCGCCTGCGCCCGCGAGCTCGCCGCACGTGGCGCACTCGTCACCGTCGCCGACATCGACGGGGTGGGAGCGAAGAAGCTCGCGCACGAGATCGGCGGAAAGGCGTGGGCGGTAGACCTTCTCGACGTGGGCGCGCTGCAGGAGCTGCGGCTCGAGACCGACATCCTGGTCAACAACGCCGGGGTGCAGAACGTCAGCCCGATCGAGGAGTTCCCGCCGGAGCAGTTCCGCGGGATGCTCACGCTGATGGTGGAGGCGCCGTTCCTGCTCGTGCGCGCCGCGCTGCCGCACATGTACGCGCGGGGATTCGGCCGGATCGTGAATATCTCGTCGGTGCACGGCATCCGGGCCTCGCGTTACAAGGTCGCCTACGTCACGGCCAAACATGCGCTGGAGGGCCTGTCCAAGGTGACGGCGGTGGAGGGCGGGCCGCACGGTGTCACGAGCAACTGCGTGAATCCCGGCTATGTGCGAACTCCCTTGGTGGACAAGCAGATCACCGACCAGGCCCGCGCCCACGGCATCCCCGAGCAACAGGTCCTCGAACAGGTGCTGCTCACCGAGAGCGCCGTCAAACGCCTCATCGAACCGCACGAGGTGGCGTCCCTGGTGGCGTGGCTGACGTCCGAGCCCGCCGGAATGGTCACCGGCGCCTCGTACTCCATGGACGGCGGATGGAGCGCGCGATGAGGGGCGCTCCAGCCCCGCCCGTCGAGGAAGACGGTACGCCGTCGGTGGTCGGTCTGGTGCAGGCGCAGTGGGTGCCGGGCGAGGCGGGCGTCCGAAACGCCCGGGTGAGTGATTTCGCGCGGTTCGTGGGGGAGCGGAACGGACTGGAGTTCGCGGACTATCGCGCGCTGTGGCGATGGTCGGTCGATGATCTGGCCGGGTTCTGGGGTGCGGTGTGGGAGTACTTCGGGCTCGGATCGGTGCCCGAGCGCGTGCTGGTCGCGGCGGATATGCCTGGGGCGCAATGGTTTCCGGATTCCCGGCTGAACTATGTGGATCAGGTGGTGCGGCACGCTCGGGATGATCGTCCGGCGATCGTGTCCGTGGGTGAGGGCGGCGAACCCGTCGAGATCTCGTGGGCGGAGCTGCTCGGGCGCACGGCGGCATTCGCGGACACGCTGCGGGAACTCGGTGTGCGCGAGGGTGATCGGGTGGTCGGCTATCTTCCGAACATTCCCGAGGCGGTGATCGCATTCCTCGCCACCGCGAGCCTGGGCGCGGTCTGGAGCGCGTGCGGGCAGGACTACTCGGCGAAGGCGGCCCTGGACCGGCTCGGCCAGCTCGACCCGGTGGTGCTGGTGACCGCCGACGGATATCGGTACGGCGGAAAGATCCACGACAAGCGCGACGAGATCGCGGCGCTGCGGGCCGGGCTGCGGGGCCTGCGGGCAACGGTTCTCGTGCAGCGCATCGGCACGGGGTCGTCCCTCGCGGGGCGGGTATCCGAGGGCGCGCTGCTCGACTGGGCGCTGGTCAGCACACCGGACGGCAGCGAAATCGCCACTGTGCCGGTCGCATTCGACCATCCGCTGTGGGTGCTGTATTCCTCGGGCACGACCGGCCTGCCGAAGGGGATCGTGCACGGGCACGGCGGCGTGGTCCTCGAACATCTGAAAGCGGTTGCGCTGCAGTCGGATATCGGCCGCGACGACACCTTCTTCTGGTACACCAGCCCGAGCTGGATGATGTGGAACTTCCAGGTCGCGGGCCTGCTGGCCGGAGCCACCATCGTGTGCTACGACGGCAGTCCCGCCCATCCGAGCCCGGATGCGCTGTGGGACTTGGCCGCCCGGACGCGCGCGACCGTGGTCGGTACCAGTCCGGGTTATGTGCTGGCCTGCATGAAGGCGGAGACGAACCCACGCCGGGATTTCGACCTCACCGGCATCCACACAGTCGGGATCACCGGATCGTCGTTGCCGCCCGAGTCGTCGCTGTGGCTGGGGGACAACATCGGTGACCACGTGCAGGTCTCGTCGCTCAGCGGCGGCACCGACGTGGTGTCGGCCTTCTTCGGCGGCGCGCCCACGGTACCGGTCTGGCCGGGGGAGCTGTCGGCGCCGTACCTGGGCGCCGCGGTGGCGGCATTCGACGAGACGGGGAGCCCCGTGCACGGTGCGGTCGGCGAGCTGGTGATCACGAAGCCGATGCCGTCCATGCCGGTGCGGTTCTGGAACGATCCGGACGGATCCCGGTATCGGAGTGCGTATTTCGAGATGTACCCCGGGGTGTGGCGGCACGGGGACTGGATCACCGTCACCGACCGCGGCAGCATCGTCGTGCACGGCCGGTCGGACTCCACACTGAACCGGCACGGCATTCGCATGGGTTCGGCCGATATCTACCAGGCGGTCGAGCGGCTGCCGGAGGTGGCCGAGGCGCTGGTGATCGGCGCCGAGCAACCGGGCGGCGGGTATTGGATGCCGCTGTTCGTGGTCTTGGCCGAGGGCGCCGCCCTCACCGACGAGTTGTGCCGACGGATCTACGCCACCATCCGCACCGAGGTCTCGCCCCGCCACGTGCCGGACGAGATCATCGCCGCCCCCGCAATCCCGCACACCCGCACCGGAAAACGACTCGAGGTCCCGATCAAACGCCTGCTGCAGGGCGCGGACCCCGAGCGAGTGGTGGGCCCCCCCCCCGGCGGCGACCCCGCCCCGCGGGGCAGGGTCGCCCCCCCGCCCCCCCGGCGCGCCCCCCCCGCG
>NZ_JARWQD010000101.1 GCF_029869545.1 Nocardia wallacei
ATCACGCGGTGCGCATCGTTGCCGCGCTGGATCGGCGCAGGCTGCGGCTGGAAACCTCCGGGGGGGGGAGCCACCCCCACCCACACCACCCCCCCCCCGCCGGCCGGGCGGCCCCCCCCCCCGCGGGCGCCCCGCGCGGCCGGGGGGGGCGCTCCCCGGCCCCCCGCCCGCGGCCGCCGCCCCCCCCCCCCCCCCCCCCGCCCCCGGGTGGGGGGGGGCGGGGTGTTCGCTACCGGTGGCCCGAGCGCTCGAGCAGCTGCCCCTCGTACTGGGCCGTGGCTACCCGGCCCTTCTGATCGCACTGCGGATCGGTCAGGGCCGTGAGGTGAATCGGAGATCCGCTCCGGATCAGTATTATCCCGCCACTTTCGAACCGATATGCGAAACCCAGCCGATACTCCGGCTCGTCCGCCGCCCCCTTGGTAATGGTGCCCTGTTTATCGGATTCCAGCACGATCGTGTACCCGCCTCCGGCATAGGTGCTCTCGCCCCCGGAGTCGACCCAGTCCTCGATGCGACTGCCACAGGATTCCGTAGGTGCGCCGACGGCACTCCCGGTAATCACCGGACCGGTTGCCACGACCACCGCCCCCAGAACCGCCGCCCCCGCAACGATCATCCGGACCATCCCGATAACCTCCCGTTCTCTACAGCAGGTACCTGAAACGGTGAGCGTATCGAGACTCCGCCGAGCAACCATGCGCCGCGCCCGAGTGAAGCAATCTGTCTCTCGTGGAACGCGCATTCTGTAGCTGCACGTGGGCGGGTGGGGGAAATGGCCGTAGGCTGGGCGGGGTGGTAGCGGACTCCAATCGTTTGCGGGCGCTGCGGGCCTCGGTGGCCGAGCGGCCGACGCTGAACCTGGCGTATCGGATCGCCGTGGGTGTGGTGGGTGTCGGGGTGCTGGTGGTGGGGATTCTGGCCATTCCGTATCCGGGGCCGGGCTGGCTGATCGTGTTCGCGGGGCTGGGCATTCTGGCGACGGAATTCGTCTGGGCGCATCGCACCCTGCACTGGACGCGGGGGCGTTATCGGCGGGTCATGGACTGGTATGTCGCGCAGGGCCTCGTGGTGAAGGCGCTGGGGGCGCTGCTCACCGCGGCGGTGGTCGTGGTGACGCTGTGGCTGCTGGGCACCTTCGGTCTGGTCGGCGGCTGGGTCGGCCTCGACTGGGGATGGCTGCGCAGCCCGCTGTCCTGAATTCCGCGCGGGCGTGCCTGCGGAATTCGGGCGGTCGGCGGTCCTAGGCTGGGGCGCGACGGTCGGCGCCGAGGGAATCGGTTCGGCGTGGCCGCTTCGGTATCTTCCGTGCCGCATGTCCGCGGCCGAGTCACGGCGGTGGCCCGGCGTCCGCGGGCGTGCGAGGGTGGGTGTACAGGCATTCGGTGAGTCGGCCGGGATCGGAGTCGGGTGGACATGGTTGCGGAGTCGGCGGTGTCGCGGGGCACCGTGGTGCCGGGCACGATGCTGACGCGGCCGCAGTGGCTGGGCGAGCGCATCGCGGACATGGGCATCTCGTGGGGCACCGGCAACTCGCGCGTGGCGGGCACCCTGTGGTGGTGTATGGCCGCCTCGTCGCTGGTGGACCCGATCGCGACCGCCTACGCCCGGGGCCGGGCCGCGCATCCCCCCGAACTCGAACACCTGCGGTGCGAGATCCGTCCCGACGGCGGCGTCGAGCGGGTGATTTGCACGCCGACGGGTCGTGCGGAGACGGATCCCGATGTCGTCGGGCGTTCGCCGGTCGATCACGACGCCACGGAACCTCACGACGCCACGGAACCTGCTGCCTCGGATGCGTCCGCAGTGGACGGCGACGTCGGCCGAACGCTGCGAAAGACGCTGGGGCGCATCATTCCGGCCGTTGCCGACGTATCCGGTGCGGGCGTCGCGTCGTTGTGGGCGGTGGTGGCCGACGCGATCGGCAACCGGGCCCTCGACGCGGGGGACGGCGAGGCCGGGTCGCGGCTGGCCCGCGAGGTGGCGGGACGACTTCCGGTGCCGCGGTTCACCGATATCGGCGGGCGGACGTTCGTGCGCCGCATCTCCTGCTGCCTGGTCTTCGAGGTGCCGGGCTGCGAGATGTGCACCAGCTGCCCCAAACGCCCTGCGGCGCAACGTCATACGCTACTCAGCGAGCTGGCGGCGCAGCGGTGAGACCGAGCGACCGGGCGTCGGAAGTGCCGCCGCGACACGCGGCGTCTCCAGCTGCCGACATGGTGGGCGGGCGAAACCTCGAAAACCGATTGCGTCGGCGGCGGTGACGCGGTGAACATGGGGAATACAGTCTCGATCGATCGACTCCGGGCGCGGAGGCCGGAGCACAGGGAGGCACGGTGCCGGGAGACCACACCACGCGACGCCGAACGCCGGTCCGGCGCGTGACGGCGGGATCGCGGTCCGGCACGTCGTCTCACGCCGGATAGGGGCCTCGTCGAGGCAAGCCCGCGCCGATCTCGAGGCGCGACAGGCCGGTCCATCGGCGCGCGCTCGGCATGCTCCCGATAGCATGGTCGCGCCGGGGCACTTCTGCGTGTCCGGCCTGGACTTCCAGGAGTTCCAGCCGCGGGGAGACTCCCGCACCCGAAGCCGCGGGCACCCGCCCGCCCCGAATACCAAGGAGAGCGCAGCCGTGACCACCTCAGCCCGCATAACCCCAGCCGCCCTCGTTCGGGTGCCGGCCGGGACGACGGCGGGCGCCGCGGTGCGCGAGGCGGGCCTGCCGGGCAAGGGGCCCGAGGCGATCATCGTCGTGCGCGACGGCGAGGGGAATCTGCGGGATCTGTCCTGGGTGCCCGAGGCGGACGCCGAGGTGGAGCCGGTGGCCGCCGATACCGAGGACGGCCGCAGCGTGATCCGGCATTCGGCCGCGCACGTGCTGGCGCAGGCGGTGCAGCAGGAGTTCCCGGAGGCGAAGCTGGGCATCGGCCCGCCGGTCAAGGACGGCTTCTACTACGACTTCCAGGTGGACCGCCCGTTCACCCCCGAGGATCTGGCCAAGCTGGAATCGCGGATGAAGAAGATCGTCAAAGGCGCGCAGCGGTTTTCGCGCCGGGTGGTCGAGGTCGAGGAGGCCCGCGTCGAACTGGCGAAGGAGCCGTTCAAGCTGGAGCTGATCGGCGACAAGTCGGGTATCGACGATCCGGAGGTCATGGAGGTCGGCGGCAACGAGCTGACCATCTACGACAACCTGGACCCGCGCAGCGGCGAGAAGGTGTGGGGCGACCTGTGCCGCGGCCCGCACATCCCGACCACCAAATACATTCCGGCGTTCAAGCTGACCCGCAGCTCGGCCGCCTACTGGCGCGGCGATCAGAACCGCGAGGGTCTGCAGCGCATCTACGGCACCGCGTGGGAGTCGCAGGAGGCGCAGGATGCCTACCTGCACCTGCTGGAGGAGGCCGAGAAGCGCGATCACCGCAAGCTGGGCCTGGAGCTGGACCTGTTCTCGTTCCCCGACGAGCTGGGTTCGGGCCTGCCGGTGTTCCACCCCAAGGGCGGCATCATCCGCAAGGAGCTCGAGGACTACTCGCGCCAGCGGCATGTCGACGCGGGCTACGAATTCGTCAACACCCCGCACCTGACCAAGGCGCACCTGTTCGAGACCTCCAAGCATCTCGAGTGGTACGCCGACGGCATGTTCCCGCCCATGCATCTGGACGCGGAATACAACGACGACGGCACCGTCCGCAAGCCGGGCCAGGACTACTACGTCAAGCCGATGAACTGCCCGATGCACAACCTGATCTTCCGCTCGCGCGGCCGGTCGTATCGGGAGCTGCCGCTGCGGATGTTCGAATTCGGGTCGGTGTACCGGTACGAGAAGTCCGGGGTGATTCACGGGCTGACCCGGGTGCGCGGCATGACTCAGGACGATTCGCACATCTACTGCACCCAGGAGCAGGTGAGTGAGGAACTCACCCGCATCCTGCAGTTCGTGCTCGGCCTGCTGAAGGACTACGGCCTCGACGACTTCTACCTGGAGCTGTCGACCAAGGATCCGAAGAAGTACGTCGGCTCCGACGAGGTCTGGGAGGAGGCCACCGCCACCCTGGCGCGGGTCGCCGAGGCGTCCGGGGTGGACCTGGTGCCCGATCCGGGCGGGGCCGCGTTCTACGGCCCGAAGATCTCGGTGCAGGTCAAGGACGCGCTGGGCCGCAACTGGCAGATGTCGACCATTCAGCTGGACTTCTTCGAACCCGAACTGTTCGAGCTCGAGTACACCGCCTCCGACGGCACCAAGAAGCGGCCGGTGATGATCCACCGCGCCCTGTTCGGCTCGATCGAGCGGTTCTTCGGCGTGCTCACCGAGCATTACGCCGGGGCGTTCCCGGCGTGGCTGTCGCCGGTGCAGGTGGTCGGCATCCCGGTCGCGGACGCGTTTCTGCCGCACCTGGACGACGTCGTGGCCCGATTGCGCGCGGCCGGTGTGCGCGCCGAGGTGGATCGCAGCGACGACCGCATGCAGAAGAAGATCTTCAACCACACGGGCCAGAAGGTGCCGTTCATGCTGCTCGCCGGTGAGCGCGATGCCGAGGCGGGCGCGGTGAGCTTCCGGTTCCGTGACGGGACCAAGGTGAACGGCGTGCCCGTGGCCGATGCGGTCGCCACCATCGTGGACTGGATCCGGCGGCGCGAGAACGCCTCACCCACCGCGGACGGGTTCCGGATCCGGACCGGTGGGGAATGAGAGAACCGACCGTGGACGAGGCCGTGTCACCGCAGGATTCATCACCACCGCAGAACTCGCCCCGCCCGGAGCAGATCATGGATACGGGCGCCGGTGATCCGGACCGCCTGCAGCGGCTCTGGACGCCCTACCGGATGTCCTACATCACCGGTGCCGTCGCGGACCGGGACGCGCGAAAGGCGGACGAGCCCAAGAAGTCCGGGCATCCGTTCACCGAGATTCCGAAGATGACCGACGAGGACGGCCTGATCATCGCGCGCGGAGAATCGGTGTACGCGGTGCTCAACCTGTACCCGTACAACCCCGGCCACATGATGGTGGTGCCGTACCGCCGCGTCGCCAACCTCGAGGATCTCACCGCCGAGGAGAGCGCCGAGCTGATGGCGTTCACCCAGCGGGCGATCCGGGTGATGAAGCAGGTGTCGCGGCCCGAGGGATTCAATGTCGGGCTGAATCTCGGTGGGGTGGCGGGCGGTTCGCTCGCCGACCACCTGCATCAGCACATCGTGCCGCGCTGGGGCGGGGACGCGAACTTCATCACCGTCGTCGGCGGGGTGAAGGTGATGCCGCAACTGTTACGGGAGACCAGGGCCCTGCTGGCCACCGCCTGGAAGGACGTCGAGTAGCGTGCTCAGCTTCTTCGGTCGTGAGACATTCGCCAAAGCGACTGCGCCCCTGGGCAAGGCACTGGTGAAGACCGGGCTCACGCCCGACGCGGTGACGCTGATCGGCACCACGGCCTCGATCGTGGCGGCGGTGACGCTGTTCCCGACCGGTCACCTGTTCTGGGGCACGATGGTGATCTGGCTGTTCGTCATGTTCGACATGCTGGACGGGGCGATGGCCCGCGCCCGCGGCGGCGGCACGAAATACGGTGCCGTGCTGGACGCTACCTGCGACCGGGTCGCCGACGGCGCCGTATTCGGCGGGCTGGCCTGGTGGTCGGTCTACCACGCGCAGAGCAAGCACCTGTTCGTCGCGACGCTCGTCGTGCTGGTGACCTCGCAGGTGATCTCCTATGCCAAGGCGCGCGCGGAGGCCAGTGGCCTGTCGGCCGACGGCGGCATCATCGAGCGGCCCGACCGCCTGGTGATCGTCCTGGTCGGCGCTGGCTTCACCGGGATCGGCGGCTACTGGGACATCGAATGGCTCAGCTACGCGGTGTATCTGGCGATGTACGTGCTCGCCGTGCTCAGCGTGGTGACGGTATTCCAGCGAGTCATGGCCGTGCGCAACTCGGCGGGCGCGCGCGACGTGATCGCGATGCCGGGCAAGGCCCAGGAGGCGGGCCAGTGAGGGGCCCCGGCCAAAAGCACGCCGGGGCAAGGGTTGTTGGGCATGCCGGGGCAATGGTTGTGGGGTGTGCTGGGGCAACGGTTGTCGGGCGTGCCGGGGCATTGGTTGTTGGGCGTGCCGGGGCAAGGGTTGCGGGGTGTGCTGGGGCAAGGGTTGTTGGGTGTGCTGGGGCGAGGGTTGTGGGGTGTGCTGGGGCGAGCGCGGTCGAGTTGGGGACGTAGGGGCGCGGCATATGAGTGATGTGAAATCTGCGCTGACCGATGCGGCGTATGCGGCGGGGTGGGGGCTGGTTCGGACGCTGCCCGAGCGGACGGCGCGGCGGGCCTTCGATGCCGGGGGCGGCTGGGCGGGGCGGCGCGCGAACCGTGCCGCGCACCGGACGGGCGTTCCGAACCAGTTGCGCCGCAACCTTTCCCGGGTTCTCGGCTGCGAGTCGATGGCCGTGCCCGATGAGCTGATCCGCGACAGCATGCGGTCCTACGCCCGCTACTGGCGCGAGGCGTTCCGGCTCCCGGCGATGGATCACGCCGCACTGGTGGCATCGCCGTCGATGCCGACTCCGCTCGGCCTCGAGAATCTGGAGGCCGCCCTGGCCCGCGGCCGCGGCGCGATCCTGGTGCTGCCGCATTCGGGGAACTGGGATATGGCCGGGGTTTGGCTGGTGCAGCATCACGGCACCTTCGCGACGGTGATGGAGCGGCTGCGGCCGGAATCGCTGTTCGACCGGTTCGTGGCCTACCGGGAGAGTCTCGGCTTCGAGGTATTCCCGCTCACCGGTGGTGCGCAGCCCCCCTTCGCGCAGCTCGCGGATCGCCTGCGGCAGAACAAGATCGTATGCCTGCTGGGGGAGCGCGACCTGACCGGTAAGGGCGTCCCGGTCACCTTCTTCGGCGAACGCACCTGGATGCCCGCGGGCGCGGCGAAACTGGCGATCGAGACCGGCGCCGCGGCCCTTCCGGTGCACACCTGGTTCACCACCGACGCGCACGGCGTCGAGGGCTGGGGGATGAAGGTCGAAGCGCCGCTGGACGTTTCGGCGGGCCCCGGCCCGGCAACCCAGCAATTGGCGGACCGGTTCGCGGCCGATATCGCCGAGCATCCCGCCGATTGGCACATGCTGCAACCACTGTGGGAGTCGGACCTGTCCGAGGCCCGCCGGGGGCGGATCGCCGCGGCCCAGGCGGCGCTCGCGGGGGACGACGCGGTCGCGGGAGACGATGCGGTATGAGGATCGGCATGGTCTGCCCGTACTCGTTCGACGTGCCGGGCGGCGTGCAGTCCCACGTCGTGGAGCTGGCGGAGGTGCTGATCGAGCGCGGGCACAAGGTGAGCGTGCTGGCGCCGTCGTCCGAGGACACCGAGCTGCCGGACTTCGTGGTGTCGGCCGGTAAGGCCGTGGCGATCCCGTACAACGGGTCGGTGGCCCGCCTGTCGTTCGGCCCCACCGCCTACAACCGGATCCGCCGCTGGATCGCCGACAACGACTTCGACGTGCTGCACATTCACGAGCCGAACGCGCCGAGCCTGTCGATGCTGGCGTTGAAGATCGCCGAGGGCCCGATCGTGGCGACCTTCCACACCTCGACCACGAAGTCGTTGGTGCTCAGCACCTTTCAGGGCGTGCTGCGGCCCTATCACGAGAAGATCAGCGGGCGCATCGCGGTCTCGGAGCTGGCGCGGCGCTGGCAGGTGGAGGCCCTGGGCGGGGACGCGGTGGAGATCCCGAACGGCGTGGACGTCCCGGCCTTCGCCCACGCACCGCTGCTGGCGGGCTACCCGCGCCCGGGCGGCACGGTGCTGTTCCTCGGCCGCTACGACGAGCCGCGCAAGGGCATGGCGGTGCTGCTGGGCGCGCTGCCGGAGCTGGCGCGCCGGCATCCGGACGTCCAGATCCTGATCGTCGGGCGCGGTGACGAGGAGCGGCTGCGCCGCGAGGCGGGCGAGCTGGCGGGCCACCTGCGGTTCCTCGGGCAGGTATCGGATGCGGAGAAGGCGTCGGCGATGCGCAGCGCGGACGTGTACTGCGCGCCCAATATCGGCGGCGAGAGCTTCGGCATCGTGCTGGTGGAGGCGATGGCGGCCGGAACCGCCGTCGTGGCCAGCGAATTGGACGCCTTCCGCCGGGTGCTGCGCGACGGCAGCGCGGGAGTGCTCGTCCCCGTGGGTGATTCGGTGCGGCTGGCGGCGGCGGTCGACGCGCTGCTCGGCGATGCGCGGCGGCGCGAGGATCTGGTCCGCGCCGCGAATCACGTTGTGGGCGAATACGACTGGCCCGTGGTGGCCGAACAGATTCTGCGTGTGTACGAGACTGTGACCGTGGGCGACACCCGGGTGAGGACCGCAGGATGATCACCTTCTCCGCGACCACGATCCTCGTTCTCGCGCTGGTCGCGGCCCTGATCGTCACCGCCGGCGTCTGGGCGTACTCGACGGCGAACCGGCTCGACCGGCTGCATGTGCGCAGCGACCAGGCCCGCCACGCTCTGGAGGCGGCGCTGGCCCGGCGCGCGGTCGTGGCGCGTGCGGTGGCGCTCTCGCTGGCCCATGCCGGTTCCGATGCGGTGGGCGAGCAGGCGCGTCGGCTGGCCGCCGTGGCGGATCGGGCCGAACGGGCGGACTGGTCCGATCGCGAGACCGCCGAGAATCAGCTCGCCGCCGCGCTGTCGACGATCGATATCACGCTGCTGCCGCCGCAGCTGGTGGCGGAGCTGGCCGACGCCGAGGCCCGCGTGCTGATCGCCCGTCGCTTCCACAACGATGCCGTGCGCGACACCCTCGCGCTGCGCACCCGGCGGCTGGTGCGATGGCTGCATCTGGGCGGAACCGCGCCGCTGCCGACCTATTTCGAGATCACCGAGCGGGTGACGGCGGCGGCGACCACCGGGCTGGAGGTGGACTCGGTGCGCACCTCGGCGCGGGTGGTGCTGCTCGACGAGCAGGACCGGGTGCTGCTCATGCGCGGCCACGACCCCCGCACTCCCGAGATGCCGTTCTGGTTCACCGTCGGCGGCGGCATCGAGCCCGGGGAAACGTTGCGCACCACCGCGGTTCGCGAGGTGTGGGAGGAGACCGGGCGCGCGCTGGACTCCACGGCGCTACGCGGCCCGATCTGGCGCCGGGTGGCGGTATTTCCGTTCGACGGTGAGCTGGTCCGCTCCGAGGAGTTGTTCTTCGTCGCTCGCACAACGGCTTTCGAGCCCAAGGCGACCAACCCCACGGTGTGGGAGCGCCGCTGCGTGACCGACAACCGGTGGTGCACGGCCGAGGAGATCGCGCGGCTCGACGGCATGGGGGAGACCGTGTACCCGTACCACCTCGATCAGCTGCTGCCGGAGGCGGTGCGGGTCGCGGGCGAGGACTCCGAACCTGAGGTGCGGTCGATCCGCTGACCGGGTCTAGCGGAACCGGTGGCGGCGGCGCCTGCGGACCGGCCGTCCGTTGCCGGTGGCGCCGCGCTCGAGGCTCAGCGCGAGCATGGCCAGCCCGGCATCGCGAATCAGCATGTCCAGGTTGTCGACCAGTACACCGACGGCCTCGACCTCCACGGCGGTCGCGCCCGGCCGGTCGAAAACCGCACGCAGCGTGTGCAACTGCAGGCCGACGTCGAACAGATGGCGCACCAGGCGATCGCTGGAATCGGCGAAGGCGTTCGTGTCGGCCGCGGTCCGGGGCACCGGTTCAAGGAAGGGGTGCGAGGGCAGCATCGGTTCGGTGGTCAGCAGGACATTGTCCATGTCCGTCTCCCGCTTCGCGTTCGACCGCGATCCCCGGTCGCGGTTCGAGGGTCGGAACATCGCTGTACACAAGGACCTGACACATAGGTTACGTTCCTGTCCGGTTATCGCTAGGGTCGTTGGTCCCCGGAGCGGATTCGACGCGGGAACCGTTTCCCGGCACTTACCGATTTCCCTCGCCACGGCCTGTCGAACATGGAAGTATCGGTGACACAACAGATTCGATGACCACGGGGTGACACTGTGGAGGAAACGCACGGATCACGGGAACTGTCGACCGAGCAGTCGCTGCGGTTCCTGGCGGGCGTGCGATTCGGCCGGGTGGTGTTCTCCCGCTACGCGTTGCCCACCGTCCGGCCCGTGAACCACTTCCTCGACGAGGACACGATCGTCATCCACGCCAACCCCGGCATCAGCCTGACACCCGACCGCCAGGTCGTCGCCTACGAGGCCGACACCATCGACCACACCACGCTGCTGGGCTGGTGCGTCATCGTCACCGGCACGGCCGAGGAGGTCAGCGACCCGGACGAGATCGCCCACTGCCGCGCCCTGCTCCCCGCCACCCTCCCCGGCTCCCGCGACCGCATCATCCGCATCTACCCGGATATCGTCACCGGCGTCGAGTATCTGGAACCCAGTGCGGCGGTGGGCAATTCGGACCAGACCCGCCGTCCGCCCGTGTGAGTCCGCTCAGGCCCCGCCGTCGACCGTGGAGGTCACGGGAGTGGCGAGCTCGATGGTCCGGCTGACTGTGCACAGTTTGTCGTGGGAGGTGCGGACCGCGCGGGGGAGGATCTTGCGGGCGTTGTCGCCGCCCGTGCCCTCGGGGAAGGTGACCTGGAAGCGGACCTCGAGGTCGGCCATGTGGGCGCCCAGTTCGTCGCTGATCTTGTCGCCGCTGACGGCCACGGCGAATTCGTCCGGTGCGGCATGGCGTGCGGTCGCGATGTCGACGTCGATCGCGGTGCATCCGCCGAGCGCCGCGAGCAGCAGCTCCACCGGTGTGAAATCGGCGTCGTCCCCGGACCCGAAGACGATCTGCCCGCCGCGGGGATTGGTGGCGACGAAGCGCCCGGGTGCGGTCCGCTCGATTCGTACCGATCTCAGGCTGTCGTCAGTCATGGGCACGACTCTAGGCGAGCACCCTGTGCGACCCGTCATGATCGGTTATGGTCGGAACCGGTTCGCCGTCGGCGCGATGCGGCGAACCGATCTGTGGAGGTGAAGTACCGAATGCCGATGTCCTACCTGCTCTACGACTTCCTGCTGCCGCATCTGGGTCAGGAGGCCGCCACGTACTGGGCCCAGCTGCTCGTCATCAATCCGATCTAGCGGCCCGTAGCGGCGCGATAGCCAGAATCCCTGGTCACGGCGGGTGACATCGGGTCATCAGTCCAGTCCTCTCCGACTGGCTATGAAGTGGCCTGATCCACCCGCCTAGAATTGTGGCGTTCGAATCTCGAACGGTCCGATTCCCCGATGATCAGGAGTTTGCCGTGGCTACGCCCGAAACCACCCCGACGACCGGCACCGCCCGCGTGAAGCGCGGCATGGCCGAGATGCTCAAGGGCGGTGTGATCATGGACGTCGTCACCGCGGAGCAGGCCAAGATCGCCGAGGACGCCGGGGCGGTGGCCGTCATGGCGCTGGAGCGGGTGCCCGCCGACATCCGCGCGCAGGGCGGCGTGGCCCGCATGAGCGACCCGGATCTGATCGACGGCATCGTCGACGCGGTCTCCATCCCGGTGATGGCCAAGGCGCGCATCGGCCACTTCGTGGAGGCGCAGGTCCTGCAGAGCCTCGGCGTCGACTACATCGACGAGTCCGAGGTGCTGACCCCCGCCGACTACGAGCATCACATCGACAAGTGGCAGTTCACCGTGCCGTTCGTCTGCGGCGCCACCAACCTGGGCGAGGCGCTGCGCCGCCTGACCGAGGGCGCGGCCATGATCCGCTCCAAGGGCGAGGCAGGCACCGGCGACGTGTCCAACGCCACCACCCACATGCGCAAGATCCGCCAGCAGATCCGCCGCCTGCAGTCGCTGCCGGAGGACGAACTGTACGTGGCCGCCAAGGAGCTGCAGGCCCCGTACGAGCTGGTGCGCGAGGTCGCCGAGACCGGCAAGCTGCCGGTCGTGCTGTTCACCGCGGGCGGCATCGCCACCCCGGCCGACGCCGCCATGATGATGCAGCTGGGCGCCGAGGGCGTCTTCGTCGGCTCGGGCATCTTCAAGTCCGGCAACCCGGCCCAGCGCGCGGCCGCGATCGTCAAGGCCACCACCTTCTACGACGATCCGGACGTGCTCGCGAAGGTGTCGCGCGGCCTGGGCGAGGCGATGGTCGGCATCAATGTCGACGACATCCCGGAGCCGCACCGGCTCGCCGAGCGCGGCTGGTAGGCACCCGCGCAGGCAATCTCCCCCCGTCGCGTTTCCGGGTGGCAGTCCATCGCCGAATCGAGTATTCGAATACCCGGGTGGTGTACCGGAAATGGGCCGACACTGAGAGCGGACACCCTTTGCGGTGCGACGGAAGGGAACGGCGATGCGCGGCACGACGGTCGGCGGCGGCATGATCGACGACCACACGGTGATCGGCCGGGCGGTGGCGATCCTGGACGCGGTGACCGAGTCGGCCGGGCCGCTACCGCTGGCGGAGCTGACCCGGCGGACCGGGATCCCGAAACCGACCGTGCGCCGGATAGCCAACGACCTCGTCGAGCGGGAGATGCTCGCGCGCACACCGGAGGGTTACGCCGCCGGGAATCGGTTGATCCATCAGGGGCTGCGGTCGGCCTTCCAGAGCGGCCACGCGCTGACGGTGCAGCCGTATCTGCAGGATCTGCACCGGCAGTCGCGGGGCGAAATGGTCTGGTTCGCCACCATGACCGACGGCGAGCTGACCGTCGCCGGGGCCGCATTCGGCCGCCCGCACGTCCCGGCGATCAAGGCGGCGGCCTGGCCCACCACCGAACTGCTCGGGCCGAGCATGGTGCTGCTCGCCTCCGGCCGATTGCAGATCGCGCACCAGCCGGAACGCGCGGACGCCGTGCTGGCGGGCGGCTGGTCGCCGCTGACCCGGTACTCGCTGATGGATCGGCGGCGCATGCGCGACCTGCTGGCCGAGGCCCGCGATACCGGATTCGCCCGCGAGGTCGAACAATCCACGCTCGGCTGGAGCTGTCTCGGCGCGGTCCTGCGCGACGGCCACGGTGCGATGATCGGGGCGCTCGGCATCACCGGGCGCTGCGGCCACCTCGAGGCGCGGGGCCTGGACACCGAATTGCGCAGGGCCGCACAGGCATTGGAGCGAGAGTTGCGCCCGCCCGGCCCGGCCGGTGAGCCGCCGCTGGACCTGCCGAACTTTCACCGCCGCACCGGTATCGGCTATGTCTGGCCGACGGCGCAGCGAACCGCTCGCGTTCGTCGGCCGGGTGCCGCGGCCACACTCCGCACGCCACTCGAGCGCGGAACCGAGGCCGACAACGACGAGGTGCCGGGCGCGACAGTGGGCTCGTAGCGCCGGATTCGTCGATTTCTCCCCGCCGTTTCCGGGCGGGCGTGTCACTGAGCGACACGGTGCCGGTGCGTTTGCCGAGTGCCGGGGCGATTGTTCAGTCGACAGCATATTCGCGGAAACGGGGTGGAGACGTCATGCGCATCGAATTGCCTTGGCGCAGAGTTTGTGCCGGGCCGGGGGCGTCTGGAAGGGCCCTGGTCCCGGCGCGGTCGGGTCGTGCGCTCGCGGTGATCGGCGCCGTCGCGGCCTGCGTGGTCCTGGTGCCGGGTTGTGGCGGTGGATCGGTGAGTGGCAATCCTGCCACCGACGGACCGGGGACGACGCAGGACGGCGGAGTGCCGCCGGGGACCGGGCACGACGGCGTATCGCCGGAGGGTCCGGGGACCGCGCGCGACGGAGTCTCGGTGCCCGGTGGGCCGGGTTCCGGTGACGGTGGCGCCCCGGGGAATCCCGCGGGTGGGATCGCCGGTGGTAAGGCGCCGGGGAACCCCGGGGGTAGCGGGCCGGAGGTGCAGGCGCGCGGTATCCCGGTCGATCTGGGCAGCTACAAGTTCAGTGTCGGTGCGAGCTTGGCGGCCGAAGTCAGGAGTCAGATCCTGGATGACGCCACTCCCGGATGCCAGGCGAAGGGGCTGCCGGACGACTGCGTGCAGGTTGTGGTGACGAACGTGGACGACCGGGTGCAGATTCCCGACTGCCCGGAGGTGCCGGAGGGGCAGGAGCCGTTCTCGGGCAACGAGGAGGTGCTCGCGGACTTCGGGTACGGCGGCATCGACCGGCAGTTCAATTCGTCCGAGGTGGGTGATCCCGCCCAGGTCTGGGTGGGCCGTCAGCCTCCCGACATCGTGCATGTGTATTCGGTTCATTGCCGGGTGACCGTGACGACCACGACGACAACCGTCCCGCCGACGACCACGATCCCGCCCACCACCACGACGACCGCCGCTCCGGAACCGCCTACCGTCGCTACGAGTACACCGGAAGTTGCACGGCCGTCGGCCATCTCGACGATTGCGCCGGAGATCGTGCGGCCGTCGGCTACTGTCGGTCGTTCCGCGACGACCACGACCACGGAGAGTTCCGGTGGCTGAGACCGAACCCGCCGACAGTGCCGAGAGCCGGTCGGGACCGTTCGCCGGGTTGGCCGTCGTCGCTCCGATCATCGGCCAATTCGTCGCTCCGGCAACGCTGTTGGCGGGTCTGCTGTTCTACTGGGGCTTCTTCCACGCGCGCGGGTTCTGCAAGTACTTCGGGGTCGAGTCGTCCGTGCTCGGGCTCAGCACCACCGACTACGTGATGCGCAGCGCCGATGGGCTTTTCGTCCCGCTGGCGATCTGCGGCGCGGTGACGCTCGGGCTGCTGTGGCTGTGGGCGGTGCTGCCCGGCCGGGTCCGCGAGGCCACCTGGCCGCGCTGGGTGCTCGCGGTGCTGACGGGCATCGGCTTTCTTTCGATGCTCAACGGGCTGTCGCGGCCGCAGTTCGAGACACCGCTGAACCGTTCGCTCGGGGTCGCCCCGATCTCGCTGATCGTCGGCGTGCTGCTGCTGTGGGCGGTGGTGCTGACCCGCCGCAAGCAGCGCGACGACACGGCGGACGTGCCCGCCGCCCGGCACAGCACGCCGCTCGAATGGGGCCTGATCCTGCTGCTGGTCGGCGGCGCGTTCTTCTGGGGCGCAACGGATTACTCGATGGCGGTGGGCCGCGGCCGCGCCGACGACATCGCGCGGCTGACGCTGCGCACCGATCCGGGCATCACCATCTACAGCGAGAAGAACCTCGCCCTCGGCGTCCGCGGCGTCACCACCGCCCGCTGCACCGAACCCGATGCGGCCTACCGCTTCCGCTACGACGGCCTGGTCCTGATCATGACCACCCCCGAAAACCTGGTCCTGCTCCCACGCACGTGGACACCCCGCGACGGCGCGGCAATAGTGTTGCCCCGCAACGGCCCCGGCGCCACCCGCTTCGAATACGCGTGGCAACGCGGAACTTCGCCCACCTGCTGAGCACCGACCGTCCCCGCCGTCCGCGCGCTGTGCAGCCACCTGGCCCCGGCGTCCGTGTGCAGTGCAGCCACCTGGCCCCCGGCGTCCGCCTGCTGTGCAGCCACCTGGCCCCCGGCGTCCGTGTGCAGTGCAGCCACCTGGCCCCCGGCGTCCGCCTGCTGTGCAGCCACCTGGCCCCCGGCGCGCTTTTGGCCGGGGCCCGCTCCATGCCGGTGGATTCCGGCCAAGAGCATGCCGGAATTGGAGTGGATCGATTGTGGCATCTGCCCGGTCACCGGCGCAGGCAGGTGGGGCCGAACAGGGCCTTCAATTCGCCCATGAGGGCGGGGGAGGGGTGGACGCGGAAGCGGGGGTCGATGGCGAGGAGTTGGGGGCCGTTCTTGCCTACCAATCGGATTCGCACCTCGGTCGGTCCGGGATGCTGCTGGAGGGTCTCGCGCAGGGTGCGGACCGTGCCGGGCGTGCAGGCCGGTACCGGGATGGTGACCGTGATCGGTCCCGACGATCCGGCGAGGTCCGGCACGGTGACCCGGTCACCCAGCAGGGACGTGCGCCCGTCGCGGATACTGACATGGGCGGTGACCAGCACGACGGCATCCTCGGCGAGCGCGGCGGCCGCGGCGGCGTAGGCGGCGGGGAAGAACAGCACCTCCGCGGCCGCCTCCAGATCCTCCAGGCGCACGATGGCCCACGGCTCCCCCATCATCGTGATCCGGCGGTCGAGGGGGGCGCCGCCGCCCCCCCCCCCCCCCCAAGGCCCCCGGCCCCCCCCCCCCCCCGCCCGCCCCGGGGCACGCCGGGGGCCCCCCCCCGCCCCCCCCCCCGGCCCCCCCCCGCCCCGCCGGCCCGCG
>NZ_JARWQD010000102.1 GCF_029869545.1 Nocardia wallacei
GATCGGCGTCGAACGCGTCGAGCGCGCGCTCGATACCCTGCGCCGCCGCGAGATCGATGGCATTGCGGACCTCGGGCCGGGTCACGGTGATGATCGTGTTCGGGCCGCGCCGCGGCCCCCGCCCCCGCGGGGGGCCCTACGCGGCCGGTCTCGACGATGTCCTGGCGGTGGTCGGCTGGGCCCGCGATACGCGCACCCCGCTCATCGCCCGCGGCGCGGGCACCAGCCTCGAGGGGCATCTGCTGGCCCGCGGTGACGAGCTGATTCTCGATCTGTCCCAGGCGGATTCGATCCTCGGCCTCTCCCCCGGCGACTTCACCGCGACCGTGCAGCCGGGCGTCACCCGCACCCGCCTCAACGCGGCGGCGGCCGAGTTCGGGCTGCAGTTCACCGTCGATCCCGGGGCGGACGCCTCCCTGGGCGGCATGGCGGCGACCAACGCCAGCGGCACCACCGGTGTGCGCTACGGCGGGATGCGCGCGAACGTCCTTGCCCTGCAAGCGGTTTTCGCCGACGGGACACACGCCCGGCTGGGCCGGGCGGTGCGCAAGTCCTCCAGCGGATACGGCCTCGAGGACCTCCTGATCGGTTCGGCCGGAACGCTCGGGATCATCACCGAGCTCACCGTCCGGCTGCATCCGATCCCGGAATGGCTACGCTCGCTGCGGATCTCGTTCCCCTCGGTCGATGACGCCGTCGCCGCCGCGGTCGAGATGCTGGGCCTGGCACTGCCGGTGAGCCGCCTCGAACTCGTCGATGCCGCAAGTATGGCCGCCATCAACGATTTCCGCGGTGCCGCGTATGCCGAATCGCCCGCGCTGTTCATCGATGTCGAGGCCGCCTCGTCCGCGGCCGCCGCCTCCGACGAGGCCGAGATCCGGCGCGTCTGCGGGGCACACGACGCTGTCGATATCGCCCAGGCGCGCACGCACACCGAACGGCATGCCCTCTGGGAGGACCGCCACCTGCTGTTCTTCGCGTTGAAGGCGCGCAGTCCGGGCCACCGGTTCCTGGTGACCGACACCGCCGTTCCGTACTCCCGCATCGCCGAGGCGGTCGGCACCGCCACCCGGCTCGGCGCGGAGCTGGGGCTCGACGTCAGCGTCGCCGGGCATATCGGCGACGGCAACGTGCACGCCGTCGTGCCCTATACCGACGCGACTCAGGATGCGGCGCAACGCTTCTCCGATCAGGTGGTGCGGCACGCCCTGGCCGTCGGCGGCACCGCGTCGGGCGAGCACGGCATCGGCGTGGCCAAGAAGCGGTATCTGCGCGAGGAGCACGGCGCGGCGGTGGAGGTGATGGCCGCGGTCAAGCGGGCGCTGGATCCGCTCGGCTTGCTCAACCCGGGAAAGATCCTCGACGCCTGACCCTCCTCACATGCCGTGCTGCAGCCGCACCCACCACAGCGGCCGCCACTGCGGCCATTGCCGCGGGCCCTCGTCGCCGCGCAGGCAGCGCACGCGGTACTCCGCCTGCTCTCGGTACGCCCCGTCGCGCGCGGCCGCCCGCCCCGCCGCCACGGCCAGCTGCAGTTCCCGGATGTCGCGCAGCAGGTAGAAACCGGCCCACCGCAGCACATCCCGGCCGTACTCCCGGCAGAACTCCTCGTACTGCTGCGCCGTGATCCACCCGAACGAGGTCAGCTTGATCGCCGTGCACGCCAGGTCCCACTCCGGCGGGCCGATCGTCAGATGGTCGACGCTGCGCAACAGCACCGGTCCGTCGTCGGCACGCACCACCGTCGCCGCCCGCGCGTCGCCGTGCACGACGCCCCAGGGCAGCCCGCCGGGCAGCGCGGTCCAGCGCTGCCGCAACTCGGCCACGTGCTCGGTCAGCCACAGCCGGTCGCCCACGCTCAGCGTCCGGCAGGCGCGAATGCGCTGCTCCGCCAGGGCCAAAGGGTGCATCGGGGCGAGTTCGGCGCGGAGCGGTGGCGCGATTTCATGCAAGCGTGCCAGCGCCCACGCCACCTCTCCCGTGGTGCCGGAGCGGTAGGGCGGCAGCGCATGCCAGAAGGTCACCGCGCGGCCGCGAATCTCCACCGGCTGGTCGATCGTCGAAATGCACTGCACCGCATCGATATCCGCGGACTCCAGCCACCGGGCCAGCGCGACCACCCGCCGTGCGGCGTCCGACCGGCCCGGCGGATCCACCCGCGCCACGATGTCACCGGGTAGCCGGACGTACGCCTGAGATCCGGACCGGACCGGCCGGAGCGAGGAGGCATCGACCCTGGCCAGCGCGCACGCCTCCCGGACCGCCGAGATCACCTCGGCACGGTGAATATCTGCCGATGTCCGTTCCCATGCCACAGCCATGATCTCGCTCGATTTGTCGCCGGATCCGCCCCTCGCCCATGGTCGCACACGGCGTCCGGTCGCGGGGCGAAGCGCGCAAACCGGGCCACCGACGCGCCGAGGACAGCGCCGCCGACAACCTGATGGTCGGCATCGACAGCCGCACCGACGCGCACGGCACTCCGCTCAGCGACGACGAGCGGGCCATGTTGCCCCCGGCGACGAGCCCGGCATGCCACGCGCGACACCCGAGCCGCAGCGTACGCAACCTCCAAATGCCGCACCCACATCGCGCAATCTCCAAGTGCCGCATCGCACAACGCCGAGTGCCGCACCAACATCGCACGACCCCCAAATGCCGCACTAACATCGCACAACCTCCAAGTGCCGTATCAACATCGCACAATCTCCAAGTGCCGCATCGCGCAACCCCCGAGTGCCGCATCGATGTCGCACAACCCTCAAATGCCGCACCAACATCGCACAACCCCCAAGCGCCGCATCGACATCGTCGGCGATGTCAGGCCGGGGCGTCGGGGGCTGGGACGGCCGTGGCGCGGCTCGCCGACCGACCGGCGAGTGCGCGATCCGCCCGCGCGCGCAGCCTCGCCAGACCCTCGGCGAGTTCCGGTGACTCGCGCACCTCGAACTCCGCGCCGAGCGACAGCAGGCGCGCGGCGAGCCAGTGCGGATCGTCGTCGCGTTCCTCCGTCAACCGGCAGCGGTGCTCATCGAGCGGCAGCACCGCGCCCGGGTCGTCCCCGAGGCGGCCCGCGACGCGGTGTGCCGGTGCGTGGATCGTGATGTCCACCCGGTATTTCGGTGTCCCCCAATCGGTTCGCTGGCCCGCCACGTAGGCGGCGGCGTCCGCGGCGGGCAGCGGACGCGGCGCGAAGCGGGCACCGGTCGCCCGCGGGGACGACAGGCGGTCCACGCGGAAGCTGCGCCACGCGGCGCGGTCGAGGTCGAAGGCCACCATGTACCACCGCCGACCCGCGACCGCGAGACCGGCAGGTTCGGCATGGCGGCGGCTGTCGTTCCCGGCGGCGTCGCGATAGGTGAACCGCACCCGCTCCCGGTTGGTCGCGGCGGCGGCCAGCGCGCTGAGGACCTCCGGATCGGCCAGCGGACCGTCGCCGGTCGACGCGGAGGTCGCGGCGCCGACCACGCGGACGCGGCGGCGCAATCGCGAGGGCAGCACCTGTTCCAGCTTCGCCAGCGCCCGCACCGACGCCTCCTCGATGCCCGCCACCGCCTGCCCCGCCGCGGCCCGCAGCCCGACGGCGACGGCGACGGCCTCCTCGTCGTCGAGCAGCAGCGGCGGCATGGCCGCGCCCGCCGCCAGGCGGTAACCGCCCGCGGCACCCAGGGTCGCGTCGATCGGATACCCCAGCTCGCGCAGCCGGTCGATATCGCGCCGCACCGTGCGATCGGTGACGCCCAGCCGCTCGGCCAGTTCGCTCCCCGGCCAATCACGCGGAGTCTGCAACAGCGACAACAACCGCAACAGACGGGCAGGAGTATCGGTCATGCCATCACCCCGACACACGAATAGGACCGAATGCGTCCTAGATGGAGCGCTACCCCGCACCCGCCGCCCCGCCGTGCACACCACGCAAGCACGCGCGGTGGGGTCCCGGGCGCCGCCACCCGGCCAGCTTTCGTCCGAGCGCTACCGAGGAGGGGACGGGGCGGGCTCGGTGGGGACGACCAGGGCCGGGGTGGGGGCGTCCACTTCGGCGGGGCCCGGCTGCGTGTAGCCCAGCCACCCCGTGCCGACGAATACCGCCACCAGCACCGCGGTCGGTAGGTCGAGCAGTAACCAGGTCGGTGAGAAGGTCAGGGTCGCTGCGGATTTCGGGCTTCCGGTCGGCCTTGTCGCCCGCTCGATCGGAATCGACCACTGGCCCGCTCCCGAAATCCGCCTGCTCACCGAACCTCCATCGTGTAGCACCTCATCGTGGCGCCCGGCCGTTTGCCGGAACGCCGCCAGCAATCCAGGATGCTCGACCCCGCCACCCGCCACGCCGGTAATGCGCAGGGCAGTCGGCGTGTCAGCCAAGGTTTGCCAACAACCGCCCGTTAGCTACCCACCCGACCGCCCACCTCCCACCTCCGCTCGACAACCACACGCACACGGCGATCGAGAGCTGGAAGCCGAGTGCTGAAGACCTCGGCACCGACGGTGCCACGTCGGGCCCATACCGCCGCGGCCCGTGCACCCTGGTCCGACACGGCGCGGTCACCGTCTGCCGGTGATGCGCCCGCCGGAGGCGTCAGCGGACGCTGGCGTCGGGGACGCGGGGCGGGCACTCCGCGCCCGGCGTCGTCGCCAGCTCGAAATGCCAATATTCGTTGTCGAAGGTGCGGCACAGGCCCCAGCGGTTGCCGTGGGCTTCCAGCCAGCGGGCGCCCTCCTCGGGGCCGACGTCGATCGCCTTGCCCTGCACGTGTGTCGACTCCTCCGGCGGCAGCACCCAGCGCCGCGCCGCATCCGGACCGCCGTAGGTGGCCAGCCCGTCCTCCCACAGTTCCTGCTGTTGCTCGTGAGTCCGGTAGCCGGACGTGACCCACAGCGGAATGCCCTGCTCGTGTGCCTCCCGCTCGGCCAGCGTGTAGGCCGTGGCCAGCACCGGATCGAGTCCCGCTGTGCCCGCGGCGGATTCGGACGCCGCGGGTGCGGCATGCGCCCCCGGCACCACACCCCAGCCTCCGACCCCGATTCCGACAACCAGCACAGATCCGGCAACTCCTCGCAACATGCGGACGATCCTAACCACGCCACCGCCGCACCCGGTGATGCGCAAAGCTTTCGCCCCAGGGCGCGTCGTAGGCGTCGGCCCCGCACTCGCTGCCCATGGTCGGGTCCGGACCCCTATACAACCCACACGCTGGTCGAGCCAGGAACGCCGAGCGCTGGTCAGCCCGGACGGGCAGGCCGGGGGACGCACGCCGCTTCGTTACTGATTCGCAAATTGTCATGGCGGTGCGCTTTCCAGCGATTACCGGCTTATTGGCGGCAATTCGCGTGTCCCCACCTGGAAATGGCCACCGGCCAGCTACCGTGGCGGGTGGTCCATGGTCGGTGGCCCGACGGTGAGGAGGGTGTCATGGCTTTTTCGATGACGGCGCACGTCCTGGTTTCCCTCGCGGCGGCCGCCGGTGCCGCCGCCCTGATCGCACTGACCTCCCGCTCCCCGGCCCGCACCGACTCCGGGGCCCGCGAACATTTCGCCGCGACCCTGCGCGCCCGCGAGAGCTGAGCCCAACTGCGACCGGCGACAAGGGCTTCGGCGCCGCGGACCCGATCCGAACCCACCCGGGTGGGTGACCCGGCGACGGTCCACGCGGCATCATGAAGTCGATGGCGAATCACGCGAGCCGAACATCCGAGGCCCTCCCGCGCCGTGCGCTGCTCCGCGGGGCCGGTGCCCTCGCCACCGCAGGTCTCGCCGGATGGCAGCCCACCGCCGCCGCGCAGGCGGCGGACCCGGCCGCCTGGGACGCGCTGCGCACCTGCCTGCGAGGCACGCTGACACTGCCGGACGATGCCGAATTCGGTTCCGCGACGGCCCTGTTCGACCCGCAGTTCGATACCGGAACCCCCGCCGCCGCCGTCGCCGCGGCCACGCCCGATGACGTCCGCGCCGCGGTGACTTTCGCACGGGCACAGGGGCTTGCGATCACCGCGCGAGCGGGCGGCCACTCCTATGTGGGCGCCTCGGCCACCACCGGGGCCTTGGTCGTCGATGTGCGCGGGTTGCGCGAGATCACCCTCGACGGCGATCTGGTGACGGTAGGCGCCGGGGCCACAACGTTTCCCGTGCTGTCCGAGCTGGCACGATCCGGACAGGCCCTGCCCGTGGGCACGTGCCCCACGGTCGGCCTCGCGGGGCTGACCCTCGGGGGTGGAATCGGCGTCGACTCGCGCCGGTACGGGCTGACCTGCGACCGCCTCGTCGCCGCGGACCTGGTGCTGCCGACCGGAGCCACGGCGCGGGCGTCGGCCGACGAACTACCCGGACTGTTCTGGGCACTGCGCGGCGCGGGCCCCGCGACCGGGATCGTCACGGCGCTGACGTATCGCACCTGCCCGGCGACGCCGAGAGACATTCTGCGACTGTCCTTTCCGGGCGAGTCCGCGGGACGGGTGCTGGCGGGCTGGGCGCGGTGGCTCGCCGCGGCGCCACGGACCGTGTGGGCGAACGTCGAGGTGTCGGCGGCGGACGGGAGCCTCGGATGCGCGGTGCAGATCGTCGCCGTCGCGGGCGAGGGAGCCAGGGCCGCAACGGATCTGGCCGCAGCGGTCGCGGTCGCACCGGCATCGGTGGACCATCGGACACTCGAACCCCTCGACGCGGCGCTGCGGCTCGGGGGCGGCGAGACGGCCTCTCGCTCGACCAAGGTCGCGGGGTCCGACGTCTCGGCGGACCTGTCCCCCGCCGTCGCCGAGACGATCGTCGAGATCGTCCGCACCCGGTTACGCAGCGGCGCAACGGGTTACGTGCTGGTCGATCCGCTCGACGGCGCGATCCGCGACATCCCCGCCGACGCCACCGCCTTCCCCTGGCGCGATCACACCGCCTCGCTGCAGTGGGTCGTCGAGGCACCGGACGACCCCGAGGCCGCCCGCCGCTGGATCCGCGACGCGCACCGGGCGCTCGGCGCCGCCTCCTCCGGCGCCTACGTCAACTATCTCGAGCCGGACCAGCCGCCGGAGCGGTACTACGGGGCCAATCTGGCTCGCCTGCGAGAGCTACACCGCACGGTCGATCCCGACAGCCGCCTGCGCCCCGGCCTCACGCTCTGACGAACGCCTAGACCCGTTCCTTGGACCGCGTGCGCACCCGCAGCGCGATCGGCTTCTGCGTCTCGGCGAAGAAGTCGTTGCCCTTGTCGTCGACGACGATGAACGCCGGGAAGTCCTCGACCTCGATCTTCCACACCGCCTCCATGCCGAGCTCCGGGTACTCCAGCACCTCGACGGATTTGATGCAGTCCAGCGCCAGCCGTGCCGCCGGGCCGCCGATCGATCCGAGGTAGAACCCGCCGTGCTCCTTGCACGCCTTGGTGACCTGCGCGGAGCGATTTCCCTTGGCCAGCATGACGAACGAGCCGCCCGCGGCCTGGAACTGGTCGACGTAGGAGTCCATGCGCCCGGCCGTCGTCGGGCCGAACGACCCCGACGCGTACCCGTCGGGGGTCTTGGCGGGACCGGCGTAGTAGACGGCCATATCGCGCATGTACTGCGGCATCGGCTCGCCCGCGTCCAGCCGCTCCTTGATCTTGGCGTGCGCTATATCGCGCGCCACCACCAGCGGCCCGGTCAGCGAGAGCCGGGTCTTCACAGGATATTTCGACAGTTCCGCGCGGATCTCCGACATCGGCCGGTTCAGATCCACCTGCACCACGTCGCCGCCGAGGATGGCGTCGGTCTGCTCCGGAAGGTATTGCGCCGGTTCGCGTTCCAGCTGTTCGAGGAACACGCCCTCGGGGGTGATCTTGGCCAGCGCCTGCCGGTCGGCGGAGCACGATACCGCGATCGCGACCGGGCAGCTGGCGCCGTGCCGCGGCAGCCGGACCACTCGCACGTCGTGGCAGAAGTACTTACCGCCGAACTGCGCGCCGATGCCGAAGGACTGGGTCAGCTTGAAGACCTCCTCCTCCAGCGCCAGATCCCGGAAGCCGTGCGCCGACAGCGATCCCTCGGTCGGCAGGTTGTCGAGGTAGTGCGCGGAGGCGTATTTCGCGGTCTTGAGCGCGAATTCCGCACTGGTGCCGCCGATCACGACGGCCAGGTGGTAGGGCGGGCAGGCCGCGGTGCCCAGGGAGCGGATCTTCTCGTCGAGGAACTCCAGCATCCGCGTGGGGTTCAGGACGGCCTTGGTCTCCTGGTACAGGAACGACTTGTTCGCCGAGCCGCCGCCCTTGGCCATGAACAGGAACTTGTAGGCCGGATGCGCCGGATCGCCGGCCGCGGAATACAACTCGACCTGCGCGGGCAGATTCGAGCCGGTGTTCTTCTCCTCCCACATGGTGATCGGGGCCAGCTGCGAGTAGCGCAGGTTCAGCTTCGTGTAGGCGTCGAACACCCCGCGGCTGATCCATTCGGCGTCGTCGGCGCCGGTGAGCACGCCCTCGGACTTCTTGCCCATCACGATCGCCGTGCCGGTGTCCTGGCACATCGGCAGGATGCCGCCCGCGGAGATGTTGACGTTCTTCAGCAGGTCCAGCGCCACGAACCGGTCGTTACCCGACGACTCCGGATCATCGATGATCTTGCGCAGCTGGGCCAGGTGTGCCGGGCGCAGGTAGTGGCTGATGTCGTGCATGGCCTCGGCGGTGAGCATCCGCAGCACCTCGGGCTCGACCCGCAGGAACGTCCGGCCGCCCGCCTCGAAGGTGCTGACGCCCTCGGTGGTCAGCAGCCGGTACGGGGTGTCGTCCGCGCCGGTCGGCAGCAGATCCGAGTACAGGAAATCAGGCGCGGACACGTTTCGCACACTCCTCGACGAGGGCCGGGGCGCGCACGCCCACGCGGCCGGGTGAATCCAAGCGAACCGAACTCTAGCCAGGACCGGATGCCGCGCCGATCTCAGGCAAGCCTAATCTTCATCCCAGGCAACTAGGTTGCACCTTCAACAATGTCGGTGTACCTGTCGTTTGGTGTGGTAGCCGAGGCGGAAGAGGCAATAGCATGACGCATCAGGGACCTGGAAGCGAGGCGAGGTTGTGACCGAGCGCAGCGAGGGCACGATCAACACAGCACCGCCGGTCACGGCGGCGCCGAGCGCCAGCGAGGCGGGGCTGTGACCGAGCGCAGCGAGGGCACGATCAACACGGCCGAACCCCGGTGGCTCGACGATCTCGAGATGCGCGCCTGGCTCGGCTTCGTCTTCACGCGCGATCTCATCGCCGCGGCCGTCGGCCGGGATTCGCTGCGGGCCTCGAATCTGACCTACGTCGAGTACACGGTGCTGGCCCGCCTCGACGACGCCCCCGACCACCGGCGCAGCTTCGCCGAGCTGGCGGGCGTGCTGGAATGGTCACAGAGCCGGCTGTCGCACCAGATCACCCGGATGGAGAAGCGCGGCCTGGTCGCGCGCGAGGCGATCCCCGACGACGCCCGGCGCACCGCCGCCGTCCTCACCGCCAAGGGCGCCGAGGTGCTCGCCACCGCCGCGCCCGCGCACGTCGACAGCGTGCGCCGCAACATGATCGACGTCCTCGACCGCGATCAGCTCGCCGCCTTGGCCGACATCTACGACACGCTGCTGGCCCACCATCGAAGACCGGGTGATCAACACCACGCCGCCACCCCCGCCCCGCCCGACGGCGCAAACCCGTGACCTTCGATGTTGCCGCCCCGGCACCGCCTCCCGCGCACCGCGAGCAACCCGCGGCGAGGGGAGGCAGGGTTTGGTTTGCGCCCCATCGGGTATCGGGAAAGACTAGGCTCGTAAAGGCAAGCGATGAGCAGCCGCGCGCGAGCCCACCACACGAGCAACCGACCTTCCCTTCGAAAGGGGCAGGAGTTTCCATGTCCGACGTGTCCATCGGCCTTTCGCCGGATTCGCGCCCGGCCGGCCCGGTCGATAACTTGCTCCCGGAGCTGGTCGAACACCTGCGCCAGAACCGGACCGAGCTGCGCGAGGAATGGGCCCGCCGCATCACCGACGCGCAACTGCTCACCGCGATGACCCCGGAGGAGATCTTCTCCGAGGCGACGTCGGTCTACGACAACTACGTCGAGGTGCTCGAAACCGGTAGCGTCGAGGCCCTGCAGGCCTACGCCCGCGATCTGTCCGAGCGCATCATTCCCCGGGGCGTCGAGACCGACGAGGTCATCGGGATCGTGCTGCTGCTGCGAGATGTGCTGGCGCGCAGCCTGTTCGAGAAGTACCAATCCAATTTCGACCTGCTGAAACGGGTGCTCGACGCCTACGAACCGGCCGCCAACCGCATCGCCAACACCGTGGCCGTGTCCTTCGTGCAGGAGCGCGAGCGCGTCATCCGGCAGCAGCAGGAGGCCATCCGCGAGCTGTCCACCCCGGTCCTGCAGGTACGCGAGCAGCTGCTCATCCTGCCCATCATCGGCATGCTGGACAGCCAGCGCGCGCGGCAGCTCACCGAGCAGCTGCTGCGCGCCATCCGGGCCAACCGCGCGAAGGTGGTCGTCATCGACATCACCGGTGTGCCCTCCATCGACTCCACGGTCGCCAACCACCTGGTGCAGACCGTCGACGCCTCGGGACTGATGGGTGCCAGCGTCATCATCACCGGCCTGTCCTCGGAGATCGCGCTGATCCTGGTGACCATCGGCCTGGACCTGTCGAAGATAACCGCGGTCGGTGACCTGCAGGGCGGCATCGAGGAGGCGGAGCGGCTGCTCGGCTACGAGGTCTCCCGTGTGACCGATCGCGACGGACGCTGAGCCGGGGCGCCCCCATGCCGGTACCCATTCTGAAACAGGGCACCTACCTCATCGCGTCCGTGCAGTCGGCACTGACCGATGCCGATACCGAGCGGCTGCAGGACGACTTGATGAAGTACGTCAGCAAATACCGCGCGCAGGGCATCATCGTCGACGTCACCGCGATCGATGTGATGGACTCCTTCGCCGCACGCTCGCTGCGCACGATCGTGCACATGACCAAGCTGCGCGGCGCGCAGACGGTCATCGTCGGCCTGCAGCCCGAGGTGGCCTTCGCCATGGTGCAGCTGGGCCTGACCTTCGAAGACATGCACACCGCTCTGGACCTCGAGGAAGGTTTGGCCTGGCTCAACAGAAAGTTCTCCGCCCGCCACCAGCGAGATGGTTCGTGACCGTGACCGCCGACAACGTGGTGATCGCGGTCAAGATGTCCAACGACATCGTGACCGCTCGTCAGGCCGGTCGAGAGCTGGCGGCCAAGCTGGGCTTCTCGCTGACCGATATCACCATGATCTCCACCGCCATCTCCGAGGTCGCCCGCAACATCACCAGCTACGCGGGCACCGGCGAGATCCGGGTGACGGTGGAGGATCGCGAGGGCCGGCGCGCCCTCGTCGTCCAGGCCCAGGATCAGGGGCCGGGGATTCCGGACATCATGCGGGCACTCGAGGACGGATTCTCCACCGGGCGCGGCCTGGGTCTGGGCCTGCCGGGCGCGCGGCGGCTGATGGACCGGCTGCTCGTGGAGTCCGCGCCCGGGCAGGGCACCCTCGTGGAAATGTGGAAGTGGGCACCCAGCGGTGCATGAGGACGGATTCATCGGCGCCATCGAGTGGGCCGTGGCCGGTCGCGCACTGCCCGGCCAGAAGATCTCGGGTGATCGTTCGGTAGTGCTCGACGCGGGGGGTGGCGCGGTGCTGTTCGCGGTGCTCGACGGCCTCGGGCACGGGTCGGCCGCGGGTGAGGCCGCCGATCGGGCCACGCAGGTGCTGTCGGAGAACCGCGCCGAACCCCTCGATGTGCTCATGGTGATGTGTCATCGGGCCATGGCCGACACCCGCGGCGCGGCGGTGTCGCTGGCGCTGTTCAGCTCCGAGGACCAACTGCAGTGGCTCGGCGTCGGCAATGTGGAGTCCCGGGTGGTGACGGCCGGGCCCGGCAGGCCCGTCGTGCGGTCCACCGCGCTGCTCACCGGCGGCATCGTCGGCTACCTGCTGCCGCAGAACCTACAGACCCAGACCGTCGCGGTCCGGCCCGGCGACCTGCTGCTGATGTCCACCGACGGCATCGTCGACGAGTTCGTCGAGGGCATCGACCTCGCCAAGTCGACCGCCGACATCACCGCCGACATCCTCGGCCGCCACGCCAAGGACACCGACGACGCACTGGTGCTGGCGGCCCGGCACCGCGGCCACATGGATCCGATGCCGTGAACGTGCCGAGGGTGACACAGTGAGCGCCGTGCTGGCGGCGTTCCGCGATGCCTACTCCAATGCCCTGCGGCTGCATCTGGATTCGCCGACGCAGAACACCCTCGCCGAGGGGTACGAGCTCGGCCGCCGGGCGCTGGTGGAGGGCGTGAGCATCCTCGATCTCACCGAGCACCACTTCCGGCTGCTCGGCCGCGAGGGCCTGCTCGCCAAGGACAGCGCCCCGCGCGGCCCCGCCGACGGCGGCTCCCGCTCCGAGGCCGCGCTGGAATTCCTGCTGCAGACCCTGGCCGCGCTGGACGTGGCGACCCGCGGCTTCCTCGACAGCACCCGCAGCTACGAGCTGCAGCGCCTGCGCGCGGAGGATCTGGCGGGGCGCGACGCCTTCCGCACCGCGCTGGTGGAGTCGCTGCAGGACGGCTTCTTCATCGCCGACGCGCACGGCACGCTGACCGAGGTGAATTCCGCCTTCGGCGCCCTGACCGGCTACGGGCCCGACGGCGCGCCCTACGCGCTGCCGCATCCGTGGGCGCTCAACGACGGGTCGAACTATCCGGACCTGGGCACCGAGGCCGCGCGCTTCGTGATGCCGGTGCGGCACCGCGACGGCCGCCGGCTGTGGCTGGCGGTGAGCACGTCGTCGCTGGTGAAACCCGAGGAGGACGAGCGGATCTTCGTCGGCACCATCCGCGACGTCACCGCCGAGCACGACGCGCAGGCCCGCGACCAGGCGGTGTCGCGACTGGCCACCGCGGTCGCGGCGGCCACCAGCGTGGTCGAGGTGCTGGCCGTCGGGCTCGAGGAGCTGCGCCGCGCGATCGGCGCCGAGACGGCCGTGGTGTCGGTGTGGCCCAATCGCCAGACCGGGCCGGAACTCTATGTGTCCGGGCCTGTTTCGGGCACCGGCACGGCCACGGCCGACGGCATCGAGTCCGCCGGATCCGCCACCGGCACCGGGGAGGCGGCGGTCTCCCGCCAGGTGCTCGACGCGCGCGCCCGCGCGCTGCTGGATCGCGCCCGGACCCGGCCCGGCCGCACCATGTTCGCGATTCCCGAGGGCGCCTCCACCTCCGAGGGCATCGTGGCCCCGCTGGGCGAGACCGGCGATGCCGCGCTGTGGCTGCGCTTCGCCGCGCCGCGCGCCATCAGTCCCGGTGACTGGGCGTTGTTCTCGCTGCTGGTCGGGCATCTCAGCCTGGCCGTGCAGCGGGCCCGCAACTTCGATCAGGCCCGCTCCACCTCGCTCACCCTGCAGCGGGCCATGCTCGGCCCGATCGAGCTGCCGCCGCGGTTCTCGGTGCACTACGAACCGGCGCTGCCGCCGCTCGAGATCGGCGGCGACTGGTACGACGTGGTGCAACTGCGCGACGGCACCATCGGCGTGGTGGTCGGCGACTGTGTCGGGCGCGGCCTGTCGGCGGCGGTGGTGATGGGCCAATTGCGTTCGGCGGCACGGGCTCTGCTGTTGCGCGGCGCCGGTCCGGCGCAGCTGCTCGCCGAGCTGGATACCGTCGCCGCCCGGATCCCCGGAGCCATGTGCACCACCGTGTGCGCGGCGATCCTGGATCCGGTGCGCGGCCTGATCCGCTACTCCAGCGCGGGGCATATGCCGCCCGTGCTGGCCGATCCGGACCAGAAGGGACGGCTGCTCGAGGGCGGGCGCGCGGTGCCGCTGGCCACCTTCGATCCGCCGCAGCGCCCGGAGGCCACCACCGCGCTCGCCCCCGGCTCGACCCTGGTGCTGTTCACCGACGGGCTGGTGGAACAGCGCGGCATCGACATCGATATGCGCTTCGACGACCTGGCCGACGAATTGTCCGGCGCCGCAGCACATCAGCCGCGGGAGGTGGCCGACGCGGTGCTGTCGCGGCTGCGCCCGGCCGCCGGATACGACGACGACGTGGCCATGGTGGTCTACCGGCAGCCGCCGCTGCCGCTGCACGTGGACGTGCCCGCCGAACCGGGCCGCCTGGCCGCGGTGCGGCGCGAGCTCTCGGCCTGGCTCACCGCGGCCGCGGTGCCGTCCGAACCGGCCGCCGATCTGGTCGCGGCCGCCAACGAGGCATGCAGCAACAGCATCGAGCACGCCTACCTGGACACGCCCCCCGGTCATATGGTGCTCACGGCCGACTGCTCGGTGGATCGGGTCACCATCGAGGTCGCCGACACCGGCGTGTGGCGGCCGCTGCCCGAGGATCCCGGCCCGCGCGGCCGCGGCCTCGCTATGATGCGCGCGCTCACCGACGAGCTGATCATCGATCACCAGGGCGTGGGGACGCGCGTGCGGATGATCGTGACGCTGCCCGCCGTCTCGTTCTCCGCGGCCGCCCGGGTGTGACGACACGCACCCGGCGGCACGCCGGGTCATCGATCGGTCACAGACGAGACACTCCGGCGCATTCCCGCCAGCGATTCGGCCACAATCTCCGGAACAGCCGGAATACCTGGGGTTTTCGCTGCGCGAAATGCTACGAAACGCCATCCAATCGGCCGACGATGCAGCGCGGACGGCGGGTTCATGGCAGATTGTCTTGATGTGACCAACACTTCCGGAGACGCGAATCCCCTCGCCGACGCGATGACCACCTCGGTCTCGGTGCACGACGAAGCGACCGTCCTGACGGTGGCCGGTGAGGTCGACCTGGCGACCGCACCCGCGCTGGAGAACGCGATCGAGGCGACCCTCGGCGGCCAGCCCGCGGCCTTGATCATCGATCTGGCGCAGGTGACCTTCCTCGCCTCCGCCGGGATGGCCGCACTCGTCGGCGCACATCAGCGAGCAGGGCAATCGACACGCATCGCGGTGGTCGCCGACGGACCGGCGACCAGCCGTCAGCTCAAGATGACCAACCTGGACCAGGTCTTCACCCTGCACTCCAGCCTGGAACAAGCGCTGGCGGACCTGCGCTCGTGATTCCGGCCGAAAGCGCGCCGGAAATAGTGGAGAGGGCGCGCTCGGCGCCCTGTGTCCCGGCGCGCCGGGGCCCCCTATTTGCCGGCGCGCCGGGCCCCCCGATTTGCCGGCGCGGGTTTGGGCGGGGGGGGGGCAATTAGGGGCGCGGGGCGGGGGGCGTGGCCCCCGCGC
>NZ_JARWQD010000103.1 GCF_029869545.1 Nocardia wallacei
TTCGGTGCGGGCGACGGCGGGGTGGGCGGGCCCTTTTTCTGCGGGGGGGGTGGGTTTTCTAGACCGGGGGGGGGGTTTGTTTTTTCCCGGGGGTGTTTTGGGCGGGTTTCCAGGGTGTATCCCGGCAATATGCGTGCCGGAAATGGTGGGTGGTGTACCGGAAATGCCGGGGCGGTGTGTTCAGCGGCCGGGGTGGGTGCGGGGGCGGACGTGTTCGAAGATGAGGATTGTTTCGGTGCGGGCGACGGCGGGGTGGGCGCTCAGGTTCTCGAGGACGAACAGGCGCAGGCCCTCGGTGTCGGCGGTGGCGACGTGGACGAGGAAGTCGTCGGCGCCGGCGATGAAGTACACGTTGAGCACCTCGCCGAGGGCGGCCAGCTGTTCGCCGAACTCGGCGAGGTGCTTGCGCGCGTTGGCCTGGACCCGCACCGAGACCATCGCCTGCAGGCTGCGGCCCAGCGCCGCCGGATCGATATCGGCGTGGAAGCCGCGGACGACCCCGCGCTCCACCAGCGACCGCACCCGGCCCAGGCAGGTCGACGGCGCGATGCCCGCGGCGGCCGCCAGGGCATTGTTCGGCATCCGGCCGTCGCGGGCCAGCTCGTCGAGCAGGATCCGGTCGACGTCGTCGAGCGGAACGGCCGGTGTCGGCGCCGGACGCGCCGGTCGATCGGTCTTTCGCACAAGACCCACCGTATCGAACAAAATTCGGCGAATGTCCGGATCGGCCGTCATTCGGGCAGGCGGCCCGAACCCCTACGCGTACCCCTCGTTGCACACGATGATCACCTGGGATTCCGCGGTGAGGCCGGGCAGGCGGTGGTCGCTCGTGGGATCCAGCCGCCAGTCCAGGTGGATGCGTTCCATGACCACCGAGCCGGGAATCTCGCCCTCGGCGGCCCGGTTCGCGTGCGGGCGGATGTCCACGATCAGCGCGCCGTCGTCCTGCAGCGCCGCCGCTTCCTGCGGGTCGACGCGGAACAGTTGGGCCCGCGCCTTGGCCAGCCGGTCATCGATGGAACTCATGGGCTGTGCATCCTCTCATATGCCCGCGAAGTCCGTCAGGTCCCGGTACTCGCGGACCGGGCGCAGCGGCGGCGAGTAGGCGTGCACCGATGCGGCCGGGCGGTTGCTGTGATTGCGCAGGTGATGCGCGCGCTGCGGGCCGAAGGCGACGGTGTCGCCCGCCGTCCAGTGCGCCTGCCGGACCGGACCGCCCGCGTGCCGGTACTCCTCGTCCAGCTCGCCGATGGTGACGGTGAACGAGCCCGACGCCCCGCCGTGGTCGTGCGGCTCGGTCCCCTGGCCCGGGCCCCACGACAGCAGCCACAGCTCCACGCCCATGGTCAAGGCCAGCCGGGCCCACCAGCGCTGCCCGGTATCGAAGCGGACCAGGTCCAGCAGCGGCGTCGCCAGCTCGACGGCGACCGTACCCGTCAGCTCGTGTAATTCGGCGGGGGACCACAGCGTTCGTCCCGGGTGCACGGCCTCGTGCAGCAGCGGGACGTCGACGCCGGGGTGAATGTCCTTGGCATGCTTCAGGTTCACCGGGAGCGACGTGGTCATGATCGGATTGTCCGTCACCGCGGCGCCGGTGCCACCGGACAGGATCAGCGTGAGCGAAACTCGGTGTCGGGCGGCGGCCGCAGCGCGGCAAGCATTGCGCTCAGGCCGATCGAGACGGCAGACACCGCAACCGATTCCGCCTACGGTCACCACAGCCTCCTGGCTCGTGTTCGGACGTTAGGAAAATCCAATGTTGTTCGCCCGCAACGGTCGTCGCGGACGTCTCCGCGTGCTGTCGGCCGCGCTGCTCACCGTCACGCTGCTCGCGGGCGCGTGCGGCACCGACGACCCCGAGACCGAGGTGCGCACCGCCGACGGCCGGAGTTTCGACCTCTCCCCGGAGCAGCCCGGCCGGGTGCACGCGGAGAAGGTGGACGCCATCGCGGCCAAGGTGCCGCAGGCCATCCGGGATCGGGGCACGCTGATCGTCACGGGGTCGGCGACCACCGGGCCGCCGCTGCGGTTCACCGCCTCCGACGACCGGACCTACATCGGCTCCGAGGTCGACTTCGCGAACCTGGTCGCCGACATCCTCGGGCTGCGGCTCGAGATCCGCACCGCGGACTGGGCGCAGAACTTCGTGGCCGTGGACTCCGGTGCGGTGGACGCGTTCATCTCCAACGTCACCGTCACCGAGGAGCGCAAGGAGAAGTACGACTTCGCCACCTACCGGCTCGACAATGTGGCGCTGGAGGTGCCCAAGGACAGCGCCTGGGAGTACAGGGACCGGAAATCGCTGGCGGGCAAGCGCATCGGCGTCGGCAGCGGCACCAATCAGGAGCAGCTGCTGGTGCAGTGGAACGAGCGCAATGCCGCCGAGGGGTTGCCGCGCATCGACATCGCCTACTACCAGCAGACCACCGACTACTACCTGGCGCTGTCGTCGCACCGCATCGACGGCTTCCTGGGTCCCAATCCGGTGGCGGTGTACCACGCCGAGACCGCGGGGCAGACGAAGATCCTCACCACCTACTCCGGCGCCGGTGATGCGCTGCAGGCCGAGATCGCCGTGCTGACCCGCAAGGACAACGGCCTGATCGGCCCGGTGCACGAGGCGCTGCAGTACGCCGTCGAGCACGGCGCCTATCAGCAGGTGCTCGCCCGCTGGGGCCTGCAGAGCGAGGCGGTGCGGGCCTCGCAGATCAATCCGCCGGGCCTGCCGAAGAAGCAGCCGTGACCTATCGGGAGAACACGTTGAAACGACCAGTAGCCCTGCTCGGCACCCTCGCCGCGGCCGCGACGCTCGCGGCATGCGGCTCCGGCGCGGGCCCCGAGGGCCCGGCGGGGCCGCCGCAGCCGGGCGGCACGCTGCGCTACGGCCTGTCGCTCGCGCCGACGTGTTCGGATCCGGCCCAGGCGGGCACCAACCAAACCCTGTACGTCACAAGGCAGATCGTCGACTCGCTGACCGATCAGCATCCGGATACCGGGGCCGTCACGCCGTGGCTGGCGCAGAGCTGGGAGGTGAGCCCGGATGCGAAGGTGTTCACGTTCCACCTGCGGCCGGGTGTGACGTTCAGCGACGGCACCGCGGTGACCGCCACGGCCGTGCAGAAGAATTTCGACGCGATCGTCCGCACGCTCACCGGGGCGAAGGCGCCGCTGGCGGCGAGCTATCTGGCGGGGTACATCGGGACGGCCGCGCCGGATCCGCTGACCGCGCGGGTGGAGTTCGACCGCCCGAATGCGCAATTCCTGCAGGCCTCCTCGACGCCGCAGCTGGGCATCCTCGCCGAGGCGACGACGGCGAAATCGGCCGATGAACGCTGCCTGGGCGACAATATCGGCAGCGGCCCGTTCACCTACGCCGAGTACCGGCAGGGATCCTCGGCGACGCTCGCCAAGCGCGCCGGATATTCCTGGGGCTCACCGGTTTTCGCACACCGAGGGGAGGCGTACCTGGACCGCATCGAGTTCCGGGTGGTGCCGGAGTCCGGTGTGCGCTCGGGGAGCCTGTCCTCCGATCAGCTCGACGCGATCAGCGATGCGCTGCCGCAGGACGCGCCGCAGATCGAGGCCACCGGCGGAACGGTGCAGGTCACCTCGAATCCGGGGCTGCCGTTCGGAATTCAGCCCAATGTCACCCGCGGGCCGCTGCGGGATCCGGCCGTGCGCACCGCGTTGGAGAGGGCGGTGGACCGTCAGGAGCTGGTGGATACCGTGCTCGGCCCGCAGTTCCGGGCGGCGGACGGCGCACTGGCCTCGAAAACGCCCGCGCACGTGGATCTTTCGACGCAGATCGGTTACGACGCCGACACCGCCCGGCGCGTTCTCGACCAGGCCGGGTGGGTACCGGGGAGCGACGGGATCCGCGCCAAGGACGGCGTCCGGCTGTCGTTCGGCATCCTGTTCTCGCGGGCCTTCGCCGGAAATCAGGCGATTCTGGAGCTGATTCAGCAGCAGTTGCGCAAGGTGGGGGCCGACGTGCGGCTCGAGGTCGCGGCCGACGCGGAGTACACGGCCCGGCAGAACAGCAAGGACTACGATTCGCTGTACTACAACCTCACCCGTGCCGACGGCGACATTCTGCGCACCCAGTTCGGGCTGGCCGACCGCAATCTCAATGCGCGCGGCCCGATTCCGCCGCTGGATCAGGCGCTGTCGGACCAGTTGCAGGCGGCCGACCCCGCCGCCCGGGCCCAGCTGATCGGCCGGGCCCAGCAGCTGGTGATCGACAACGGCCTGTACATCCCGACCATCGAGCTGTCCCAGGCGATCGGAGTATCGAACAAGGTGCGGGACTTGAAGTTCGAGGCCTCGGGGCGTCTCCAGTTCTACGACGCCTGGCTCAGGAAATAGACCTGCTCGCCCTTCGTCCCCGGCCTGCCCACTCCCTTCGTCCCCGGCATGCTTTTGGCCGGGGCCTACCGCAGCTCGAACCCCTGATCGTTGAACGTCTTCCGGATGCCCTGGCGGCCGTGCAGGCTCTCCTTGGTCGAGATGCGGCCCGCCAGGCGGTTTTTCACCCAGTCCGCGGGGAGTTCCTGTTCGCGGTAGTAGGTGTTGATGCGTTCCAGGTAGTCGTCGACATCCGCCGCGGTGGGCGGGGTGTAGGTGTTGCGGTGCACGACCACGCTCTGGCCGTAGCGGGGTTTGATGTCGGCGGGATCGTCCGGGTCGGGAATGCCGATGGCCAGCCCGTAGACGGGAAAGGTCCATTCGGGCAGCCGCAGCGCCTCGATGACGGCGTCGATGTTGTTGCGCAGGGCCCCGACGAAAGTGATTCCGTAACCGAGGGATTCGGCGGCCACCGCGGCGTTCTGGGCCGACAGGGTGACGTCGACGACGCTGGAGATCGCGCTGTCGAGGTAGGAGGTGGCCTCGATGGTGTGGCCGTGCTCGGTGGCGATCGCGACATTGCGCGACCAGTCGGCGATCCAGACCAGGAAGACCGCGGCATCGCGGATCAGCTGCTGCCCACCGGCCAACCCCGCCAGGCGATCCCGCAGCGCGGGATCGTCGACGACGACCACGCTGGTGAACTGGAAGTTCGCCGAGGTCGACGCGGACTGCGCCGCGGCGACGATCAACCGCAGCTCGGTCTCACTCACCGTGCCGGGCAGATAGCGGCGCACGGTGCGGTGCCGCAGCAGCACCTCGAGCGTCGGGTTGTCCACGCCGTCGGCCCGCGGTGCGGCGGCACCGTAGCGCTTGTCCAGCTGCTCCTGCAGCACGTTCGAAATCACTTCGGTCACAAGGAATCCTATTCGGCGGGTGGTTCGGCGAAACTCGGGGGAAGGTCCGGGGTGCGGGTGAACTGAGCGGCGGCGTGGCGGTAGCCCGTCCAGTCGGAGGCGTCCCACCAGGCGCGCAGGACGAAGACGAGCTTGGGGTTGTGCTCCTCGTCCTCGAGCCGGGCGCGCCGGGCGGTGACGTCGAATTCGTCCAGGGCGTGGGCGGTGCGACCGGATTCGCGGCCCGCATACAGGGCGTCGAGTTCGCGGAGCTTCGCGGCGGCCGGGAACTTGCGTTCGGCCGCGGTGATGATGCGCGCCCCGGCCCAGTAGAGGTCGTAAATCTCCGTCGTGGCCTCCGCTGAGCCGAGCGCATCGGCGATCACCTCGAGCGCGAACAGCGACGTAATCAGGTGCAGCACAACGAAATCACCCGGCTGCGCGAGATACAGCAGAGTGACCGCCCGCCGGACCTGCTCGCGGCGCTCGGCCTGCGGCAGGTTGTGAATCCACGCCGGAGTGTCGGCCAGATCGGCGATGCCCGTGACGGCGACACCCGCGACCCGGGCCTGCAGACCGGAACGATTCAGCTCGGGGTGCAACTCGGTGAAGGCGTCGGTGTCGTCGACAACGGACTCGACCGCATCGCGGAAGCGGGTGTCGCCGGACCACCGCTCGCTGAGCCGAATCAGCGATTCCAGCGGATCGGCGGCATCGGCGTCCGGCCCGGGCCCGCGCTGCTCGCCGACGGTGCGAACGAACGAGAAGGCCAGGTAGGCAAGGGCTTCCGCGGCGAGTCCCGGATGGTCGGCCCAGATCGCCCAGCCGAGGTGGATGGCGGCGTGGGTGAAGGCGCCGATCCAGCCCCGCAGTAGTTCGGGGGCGTACTCGGCGACCGCCCCGGCGATGCCCCGTGCGTCCACCTCGCCGTCGAAGAAGGTGAGATAGGCGTCGAAATGGACACGCTGCCCGAGGAATTCGCGCCAGTTGCCCGCGTCGATCACCTGCGTGGACGGGCGCCGAGGTTCCAGCGGGAACCCGTACGGCGTCAGGTGGGCGTAGTCGCGGTAGTACTCGCGAATGCGCTGCTCGGAGGCTCCGATCGCGGCCAGCGCCACCACCGCGTGCTTGACGTGGTTGGTGAGGTGGCCGTTGAACTCGATGTGGTGGGTGCGATCGTCGAGCAGATCCGACACGCTGTCGAGAACCTTGGTGGTCATGGGGTGTGCCTCCCGTCGTCGGCGAAATCCTTGTCCGCGTGCGTCTTCGGTGCGCCGCCGACGGTCAGGGCGACCAGCGCCTGCGCCACCGCGGTCGCCAGCAGCGCGCCCAGCGGCAGCGCCCAGCCGTCGCCGAGCTGCCGGAACAACCCGATCACATACGGCCCGATCCCCGCGATGACGTAGCCGACGCCCTGCACCGCGCCCGACAGTTCCACCGCCTGCGCCGCGGTGCCCGCGCGCACGGTGATCACGGTGAGGGCCAGCGAGAACACCGCCAGCCCGGTGCCGAGCACCAGCGACCACAGCAGCGGCGCGGCGGCCGGGGCGACCAGGAAGGCGAGCACGCCCAGCACGGTGAACAGGCTGAAGCCCGCGAGCCAGCGCTGCGGCCGCGCCGAGCGCGCCACCAGGGGCGGCACTGTCAGGCTGAGCGGCACGCCGAGGAAGGTCAGCAGCCCGAGGTACCCCCCGGCGGCCGACGCGCTGACCCCCGCATCCTGCAGCACCGACGGCAACCACCCCATCACCACGAACGCCACCAGCGCCTGCAGCCCGAAAAACACTGCGAGACCGACGGTTCGGGTGTTCCGCAAGATCGTGACCGGGTTCG
>NZ_JARWQD010000104.1 GCF_029869545.1 Nocardia wallacei
GGCGGCGTTCGATCATCGGCATATTTTCTTGGATCCGGATCCTGATGCGGGGCGGTCGTTCCGGGAGCGGGGGCGGTTGTTCGCGTTGCCGCGTTCGTCGTGGCGGGATTACGACACCTCGCTGATCAGCGAGGGCGGCGGCGTGTGGGATCGCACCGTCAAGTCGGTGCCGATCAGCCCGCAGGCGCGGGCCGCGCTCGGCCTGGACGAGGGCATCACGTCGATGTCGCCGCCGGAGCTCATCCGGGCGATCCTGCGGGCGCCCGTCGGGCTGCTGTGGAACGGCGGCATCGGCACCTACATCAAGGCGTCGACGGAATCCAATGCCGAGGTGGGCGACAAGTCCAACGACGCGGTGCGGGTCGACGCGAACAGCTTGCGGGTCAAGGTGATCGGCGAGGGCGGCAATCTCGGCCTCACCGCGCACGGGCGCATCGAGTTCTGCCGCAACGGCGGCAAGTGCAATACCGACGCGCTGGACAACTCGGCGGGTGTGGACTGCTCCGACCACGAGGTCAACATCAAGGTGCTGATCGACGGGGTCGTCTCCAGCGGGGAGCTGGCGTCGTCGGAGCGCAATGCGCTGCTGGCCTCGATGACCGACGAGGTCTCCGAGATGGTGTTGCAGGACAACGTCTCCCAGAACTTCCTGATGGGCATGTCGCGGGCCGAGGCACCCCGCATGCTGAACGTGCAGAAGCGCCTGATCGCCGACCTCGAATCCCGCCGCGGGCTGGACCGTGAGCTGGAGGCGCTGCCGTCCGATGCGGAGATCAAGCGGCGCGCCGAGGCCGGGACGGGCCTCACCTCCCCCGAACTGGCGAATCTGATGGCGCACGCGAAGCTGTCGCTGAAAACCGATCTGCTCGATTCGGACCTGCCCGACAGCGCGTACTTCTCCGCCCGGCTGCCCCGGTACTTCCCGACGCCGCTGCGCGAGCGGTTCGGGGCCGCGATCAAGCGGCACCGGCTGCGCCGCGAGATCGTCACCACCATGGTGATCAACGAGATGGTGGACCTCGGCGGCATCACCTACGCCCATCGGCTCAACGAGGAGATCGGCGCCAGTGCCACCGATGCCGCGCGCGCCTTCGCCGCGGCCAGCGAGATCTTCGACCTGTCGTCGATCTGGAACCGCATCCGCGCGGCCGACATCGCCACCGCGGTGAAGGACGACCTGGAGCTCGAGACCAAACGGACCCTCGACCGGGCGTCGCGCTGGCTGCTGAGCAACCGCCCGCAGCCGATCGCGGTCGGGGCCGAGATCCATCGGTACAGCGGAGCGGTGCGGGAGCTGGCGCCCAAGGTGCCGGGCTGGTTGCGCGGCCACCACGTCCATTCGCTCGAGGAGCAGTCGGCGAAACACATCGCCCGCGGTGTCCCCGAGCGGCTCGCGACCGAGGTATTCGGCCTGCTCAACCTGTTCCCGCTGATGGATGTCGTCGATATCGCCGACATCACCGACCGCAGCGGCGAAGAGGTCGGCGCGCTGTACTACGCGCTCAACGAGCACCTGAAGATCGACTGGCTGCTGCAGGCGGTCAGCCACCTCGAACGCGGCGATCGCTGGCATGCGCTGGCCCGGCTGGCGCTGCGCGACGACATGTACGGCTCGTTGCGCTCGCTGACGCTGGACGTGCTCTCCGGCGGCGATCCGGAGGAGACGGCCGAGGAGAAGATCGCGTACTGGGAATCGAAGAACCAGTCCCGCCTGGGGCGCGCCCGCGCCGCGCTGGCCGAACTGTTCGAATCCGGCACCCACGATCTGGCGACGCTGTCGGTGGCGGCGCGGCAGGTGCGCAGCATGGTCAGCGGCGTGGGAGCGCAATCGGAGGTGCCGCGCTGAGAAGCGACCGCCGCCCCCTACCGATCCGGGTAGGGGGCGACGCGGCCGTTGTGCCAACTCACAGAAAACCGCACATCCGGGCGCTGACCGGCCCGGATCGCAGATGACGCCGGTGGCGCAGTCGTGACCCGGTCCGGCGCTGCCCGCTGTACCCGGCATACTGGATAGCTGAATCGGTTCCGGAGGCAGTGTCGCGGCGGAACGGCAATGCGATCGGAGGTAAGTGTGACGAGTGTCGGTTCGGTGAACGGGCTCGCGAAGACGGCCGGTACCGCCGTGCTGCCCAAACGTTTTCACGCCAAGGTCGACGTCCGCTGGTCGGATATGGACGTCTTTCAGCACATCAACCACGCCCGGATGGTGACGCTGCTCGAGGAGGCGCGGATTCCGTGGCTGTTCGACGACCGCCCCACGTCCGGACTGCGCTCCGGCTGCGTGCTCGCCGATCTGCACGTGCGCTACCGCGGTCAGCTCCGCCACGAGGACACGCCGCTGGACATCGCGATGTGGATCGAGCAGTTGCGCGCGGTGGACTTCACCATCGGCTACGAGGTCCGCGCGAACGGCGCCGCCCTGGACTCGCCGCCCGCCGTCATCGCCAGCACCCAGCTGGCCGCCTTCGACATCGACACCCAGCGCCTGCGCCGACTGACCGCGCCCGAGCGCGAATACCTCGCCCAGTGGAAGGCCGACTGAGCGCGCGGCCGGTGCGGAAGGCATGGGCGGTGCGGCGATGATGCCGGGATTCGATCATTCCGACCAGCGGGCACTGCGGGTGTCCGACCCGGCCGAACGGGAGAATCTGGCGACCTTCGCCGCGCGGGCGGTGCGGCTGGATCCGGCGGCCGTCATCCGGTTGCGGCGGCGCGGTGACCGGTTCGTCTCGGCGTGGGTGGCCACCGGTTTCGAGGCGCTGGCGGTCCGCACCGTGGTCGCGGACCTGGGCGTCGACGACGTGACCGTCGGCGGTGACACGCTGCTGTCCGGGCTGACCGGGCCGGGGGCGAGCGGCCCGATCGATCTGGGCTATTCGATGGATTCCTCATGGCGCACCGCGCTGCCGCCGACGACGGGTTTCGTGCACGTCGACGACGTCCCCGCGCGCAGCCTGGTGGAATTGGCCGAGCGCGGTCAGGAGGTGGCCGCCGAACACGGCAGCGGCCTCGGCCCGCCGGTGTCGCTGCTGGATCAGACCGTGCTCACGGTCACCGGCGGCGGCGAGGAGGTCGAGGTGCCGATGCGGGTCGTATTCACCCTCACCGCAATGGATTTCATCCCGCACTCCGGCGAGAAGGCCGACTCCCGCCGCATCGCCCCCACCGAGATCGTCCGCGTCCGCACCGCCCGCACCTGGCTACGCCTCGACGCCCGCTACGGCTCGGTGGCCCGCCGCCGCGGCCCGGGCATGCCCCTGATGCCCCGTTGACCACCATGTGCCGCAAGGCATCCCGGCCCGCTGCGCGAGGATGGCGGGATGGCGAGCGACAACATCATGCTGATCCACGACGGAAGTGGTAGCACGGCACCGACCACCCAGGAGCTTGGTCCCGGCGCCCGCGGGCCTCAGGCGGCGCCGAGGAGGCGGAGCAGGGCGGTGGTGATCGCCGCGGACAGGGCTACCACGATCAGCGGGGCGCGGCGCCAGGCCAGGACGACGGCGACGAGAACGCCTGCGGGGAGGGCGAATCCGGCCCTGTGGCCGGTGGGAACGAGTTCGGTGACGGCGAGGGCGGCGAGCAGCACGACCGAGCCGACCTCCAGGAGCTGGGTGACGCGCGGGGGAAAGGTGATGCGGCGGCGCAGGACCGGGCCCGCGAAGCGGATGGCGTAGGTGCCCACCGCCAGGGCGAGCGCGCCCGCGATCAGTGTGGTGTTCACGGTCTATCGCCTCGTAGCTTTCGAATCTCGTTGAGTCGCAGGGTTATCGGCCGCATCCTCGCGGCCCAGGGCCAGCAGCACGGCGGGCAGTGCCAGCAGTACGGGCAGCCCGGCGCCGAGGAAGGGCGTGGTCCCCGCCGTCACGGCCGCGCCAGCCAGCACCGCGCGGCGGGTGCGCCGGTCGCCACGCACCGCGGGCAGAGCCAGCGCCAGCAGCACCGCCGGGAACACCGCGTCCAGGCCGAAGCGGTTCGGGTCGGGGACCGCGGCGCCGATCGCGACCCCGAGCACGGCGCCCAGCGGCCAGGCCAGCAGCACCCCGAGCCCGCACAGCCAGAAGGCGGCGCGGCGGCGGTCGCGATCGGATTCGGCCAGGGCCAGCGCCACCGACTCGTCGTTCATGACGTGCGTGCCGATCAGCCGCCGCCACCCCGTGCCGACGACATCGGGCACCGCCAGCCCGTACGGTAGGTGGCGGGCGTTGACCACCAGCCCCGCGAACACCGCCGCCACGAGGCCGCCCCCGGCGGCGATGATCCCGACGAACAGGAATTCCGCGCCCCCTGCCAGTACCAGCACGCTGAGCAGCGGCGGCAGCCAGGCGGGCAGGCCGGAGGTCACGGCGGAGGCGCCGTAGGACACGCCGATGGCCACGACCGCCAGGCAGATGGTCGCAATACCGGTGAGGTCACTCCGATCGAGTGTTCGCCATATCGAACGCACGTCTACTATATTGAACGCAGTGGCCGGGGCTCGTCAATCTCGACCCGAGGTACTGTCTGAAGCCATCATGACCGAGCACGACGCCGCCCAGTCCGCGCCCCCGCAGGAGGCCATCGCCGCCGCTCTCCGCCGCGAGCGGAGCCGCGTCGGCCTCTCGCTCACCGAGGTGGCGCGCCGTGCCGGTGTCGCGAAATCCACACTGTCGCAACTGGAATCGGGCGTCGGCAATCCGAGCATCGAGACGCTGTGGGCGCTGTGCGTGGCGCTCGGCATCCCGTTCTCGCGCCTGCTCGATCCGCCGCGCCCGCAGGTCCAGGTGATTCGCGCGGGGGAGGGGCCGGTGCTGGCCTCCTCGCAGGCCGACTACCAGGTGGCGCTGCTGGCGGCCAGCCCGCCGAACGCCCGCCGCGACATCTACCGGATCTCCGCCGAGCCGGGCGAGCCGCGCCAGTCCGAGCCGCATTCGCGCGGCGAGGTCCAACACCTGATCCTCGCCGCGGGCCGCGCCCTGGTCGGCCCGGCCGACGCCCCGGTCGAACTCGGCCCCGGCGACTACATCAAATACCCCGGCGACCAGCCCCACATCTTCGAGGCGCTCGAACCAGGAACCTGGGCCATCCAAGCCAGCGAATACAGCTGACCAACGTCGGTCAGTGCCGGAATCGCGGCGGTCACGCGGCGAGCGGCTTGTTGTCCTGGGCGACAACGGTTTTCCACCAGGCGACGGTGCCGCGGGCGACCTCGTCGATGGGGGTCGGGCGCAGGCCGAGCCGTTGCTCGCTGGCCGAGGAGTCCAGTTCGAAGGGGCGCTCGAATTGGTAGTTCATCTCGGCCAATTCGCGCATCATGCCGTTGGCCAGCCCGGCGGTGCGCAGGACCCAGCCGGGCAGCGCCAGGATCTTCGGAGTGGGCACGCCCGCCGCCGCGGCCAAGGCGGCCACGAGTTCGCGGATCGTCACCGCGGGGGCGGTCGGGGCGTGCAGGAAGGAGTTCCACAGCGCGCGGTCCGCCGCGGCCGCGATCATCGCCGCCGCGAGGTCGGGCATGTAGGTGAACGAGTGCGGCACGTCGGGCCTGCCGAAGACCTGAACGGTCTTGCCCGCCAGGATGTTCGGCACCATGCGCTCACCGGCATGCGACATCCGCACGTGCGGGCCGATGAAGTCGGAGGCCGCCACGCTGACGGTCGGGGTCGGTGACTCCGCGCGCGCCTTCAGTAGTGCCACCCGCACGGCGGGCTTCCCGAAATCGGCTGTGCGAGGCATGGTTTCGGTCATAGGCTCGGTCACGGGGCCGTAGGAGTAGAGGCTCTCGGGAAAGGCGACCACGGCTCCGGCCTGCCCGGCCACATCCAGCACGGTCTGCTCGGCGGCGGGCAGCTCGGCCCACCAGGTGCGCGCGGCGTATTTCGACCCGTGCGTGCAGTGATACACCGCCACCGCGCCGTCGACGGCCGCCGAAAGCTGTTCGCGCCGGGTGACATCCACCCGCCGCCGCTCGATCAGGGGATGGTCGGGGCCGCTCCCCGATCGGGTCAGGATGCGGACGTTCTTCCCCGCCGCGGCCAATTGCTCGGCGACGGTGGTGCCGACGGGTCCCGCGCCGGTGACGACATGCAGCTCGGACATTTGTGTGCTCCTCTCGCTTTAGAGAGCGGCGCTCTCTAACTGAAGACAAGCATGCGCGCCCGTCACCGCTTTGTCAAGAGCAGTGCTCTCAATTGCGTGAGAATGCGACCTACGCGGCGCCCTCGCCCAGGTACTGCAACCACACCGGGTCCAGCTCGGCGGTGGTCGACAACAGCCGCCAGTGCGGGCCCTTCGGTGCCACCATCGGGTGATGCAGCGTCCAGCCCAGCTCGGCGAGCAGCTTGTCGGCCTTGCGGTGGTTGCACGGGGCGCAGGAGGCGACGCAGTTCTCCCAGGTGTGGGGCCCGCCGCGGCTGCGCGGAATCACATGGTCGATGGTCTCGGCCTTGCCGCCGCAGTACGCGCAGCGGTAGCGGTCGCGGTGCATCAGCGCCGCGCGGGTCATCGGGACCCGGGCGCGATAGGGCACGCGGACGTAGTTGCGCAGGCGGATCACCGAGGGCAGGGCGACCGACGCGCCCGCGGAGTGGACCACGGGACCATCGGGATTGTGGTGCACGGCATCGGCCTTGTCGCAGATCAGAAGCACGACGGCGCGGCGCGCGGACAGTGCGGTGAGCGGCTCGTAGGTGGCGTTCAGAAGCAGCACCCGGCGCTTCACCCAGGTGGCGACGCTCGGCGCAGGTTCGACGGTGCGGTGCGGATGTGCACCCGGAGCGGAACGTTTATCGGACAGAACATGCAGCGGAGAAGCCCCCGACCCACGATTGTGGACGTCGGCGGGCTGGAGTTGTCGGTGTGTCCGCGCCTCGTGCGACCGGGCGCCGTGCCGCTGCTTCATGGGAACCCCGAATTCGATTTGTCCGGTTCGTGTGGTATCCGGTCAGACACTGCCAACCAGTTGACCATGGAACCGCCAGCATTGCCAGCCGATTTGACACATTCCCGCTGTGGTGTTCGTGAACGCCGGGTTACACCCGGGGGTGGTATGCGCGTATCGCCCGATCGGGTGCCGACCTGTTGCCGCGCGGCAGCGGGTGGGAAGCCGGGCGGGGCACGGATATGCTGGCGGTGTTATGACTTCCGGAGAGCAGACGGCGACATCCTTCTACGAGGCGGTCGGTGGGGCGGAGACGTTCCGGCGCCTGGTGGCGGCCTTCTATCGGGAGGTGGCCCGCGACGAGGTGCTGCGCCCGCTGTACCCCGAGGAGGACCTGGGCCCGGCCGAGCGCCGGTTGCGCATGTTCCTCGAGCAGTACTGGGGCGGGCCGCGCACCTATTCCGACGAGCGCGGGCATCCCCGGCTGCGCATGCGGCACATGCCCTTCCGCATCGGCCCGATCGAGCGCGACGCCTGGCTGCGCTGCATGCGGATCGCCGTCGCCGAGATCGAACCGGAGGTGCTCGACGACGAGCACCGGCGCGCACTACTCGACTACCTGGAGATGGCGGCGAATTCGCTGGTCAACTCGCCGTTCTGAGGGCGTGGCGCAAAACCGCGCCCGGACCGGAGGATGTCCGATTCCTGCTGAAGGTTAGCTAGTTCTCGCCAACACGCGCGCCCGGGGCGGCTTTTACCGGAAATCTTTGGCACTATTACCCGTTGTGACACCTTCATCCCCCGGGGAGCGGGCCGCGTCGGCGGTCGGGTCCGATGCGGCGTCCACCGATCCCTCCGCCGCGCCGTGGTGGCGCTCGGCGGTCTTCTATCAGATCTATCCGCGCTCGTTCGCCGACTCGACCGGCGACGGCGTCGGCGATCTCGGCGGCCTGCGGGACCGGCTCGGCTATCTGGAACTGCTCGGTGTCGACGCGCTGTGGATCTGCCCGGTGATGCGCTCACCGATGGCCGACGGCGGGTACGACGTCAGCGATCCGCGCGATATCGACCCGCTGTTCGGCGATCTCGCGGTGCTCGACGAGCTGATCGCCGAGGCACACGATCGCGAAATCAAGATCACCATGGATCTGGTGCCCAACCACACCAGCGACCGGCACCCGTGGTTCACCGCCGCGCTGGCCGCCGGGCCGGGCAGCCCCGAACGCGCGCGCTACCACTTCCGCGACGGCCGCGGCCCCGACGGCGCCGAGCCGCCCAACAACTGGCCGAGCATCTTCGGCGGGCCCGCCTGGACCCGCGTGACCGAGCCCGACGGCACCCCCGGCCAGTGGTACCTGCACCTCTTCGCCGCCGAACAGCCGGACCTGAACTGGGAAAATCCCGACGTCGCCGCCGATTTCGAGCAGACGCTGCGCTTCTGGCTGGACCGCGGGGTCGACGGTTTCCGGATCGACGTGGCGCACGGCATGGCCAAGCCGCCGGGCCTGCCCGATATGGAGCATGTCGACACCCGGATGCTGAAGCACGACGACGACGATCCGCGCTTCAACAATCCGGGCGTGCACGCGATCCATCGCGGCCTGCGCAAGGTGCTCGACGAGTATCCGCACGCGGTGTCGATCGGCGAGGTGTGGGTGGACGACAACATCCGCTTCGGCGAGTATGTGCGCCCCGACGAACTGCATCTGGCCTTCAACTTCCGCCTCGCCGAGACTCCCTTCGACGCCGCGAAAATCCGTGGCGCCGTGGACAATTCGCTGACCTCGGTGACGGCGGTGGGGGCCAGCGCCACCTGGACGCTGTCCAATCACGACGTCGAGCGGGAGGTCACGCGGTACGGCGGCGGCAGCGCCGGGGTGGAGCGGGCGCGGGCGATGATCCTGCTCGAATTGGCGCTGCCGGGAGCGGTTTTCATCTACAACGGGTCCGAGCTGGGGCTGCCCAACGTGGACGACCTGCCCGACGAGGTGCTGCAGGACCCGACCTGGGAGCGGTCCGGGCACACCGAGCGTGGTCGCGACGGATGCCGGGTGCCGATGCCGTGGGAGGGGCGGCGGCCGCCGTTCGAATTCACCACGGGCACACCGTGGTTGCCGATTCCGCCGGAATGGGCCGAGCTCACCGTGGAGGCGCAGCTCGAGCGCCTGGACTCGACGCTGTCGCTGTACCGGGCGGCCATCGATCTGCGGGCGGTGCGTCCGGAATTCTCCGGCGACGAACTCGACTGGTACGGCAGCCCGCCGGGGTGCCTGGCGTTCCGCCGGCCGGGCGGTCTGGTCTGCGCGCTCAACGCCTCCGACGAGCCGATTCCGCTGCCGCCGGGGGAGGTGCTGCTGTCCAGCGCGCCGCTCGTGGGCAACAGGTTGCCGGTGAACGCGGCCGCCTGGCTGGTGTGAGCACGACACGTTCACCGGTCTGCGCCGCGGTCGGGAGGATCGTCTACCGTTGGGCTGTGAGCATTCTCGAGACAGTGCTGATCTTTGTCGGCATCCCGCTGGTGATCTACGCGGTGATCGCCGGATTGTCGTATCTCGGCAAACCGCTGCCCGGAGAGAAGCCGGTCCACTTCAATCTCGGTGACAAGTGGACCGCGGACCCGGTGCTGTGGAGTGCGACCGACGAGGTGACCAAGTTCGGTCACGACATTTCCGCCGGGTCGCACGGTAGTCACGCGGCCATCGAATCCGCCGCGTCGGAACTGATCGGAGGCCGGGCAAGTGGCAAGTTCTAACTGGCCCGCGGTGGTCGAGGCCGACCTGCCGCGCGGATATGCCGTCACCAGCAGCGGGCGCGTGTCCGGCGTGCACGAATCCGGCGACGTGTTCAAGGAGGCACCGTTCAGCGACACCGAACGGTTGATCATGGACAACACGCTCACCGAGGCCACCCGGGCGACCAAGGTGCGGTTCAACGTCTTCATCGGCGACCTGCGCCCGGAGCCCGCCAGCGGTGCCGACGCGATCTTCCCCTCCACCCCCGAGGCGGAGCGTTCGGTGCTCATCGCCGTCTCGCCGAACGACCGCGCCGTCGAGGTCCGCTCCGGCCGCGAGGTCGCCGACCGGGTCAACGATCGCATCTGCCAGCTCGGCGTCACCGCCGCGCTCAGCTCGATGCGCCAGGGCGACCTGATCGACGGCCTGGTGTCGGCGGTGCGGGTGATGGCCGCCGCCATCGGCCGCCCCAGCTGACGGTTTCGCGCCCCTGATTACGCTCTGAGCGGAATCAGGGGGCGCGATGCCGCGGGCAGACTTTACGCTCGGGGTATGGCCGAGCACCCGCGACTTCATTCGATCCCCGGCGGACGCGACGACCGATCGCCCGGGTTGCCGGACGAGACGGTCCGCGAACCGCTGTGGCGCGAGGTGCTCGGGGAGCGGTTGCGCTCCCTGCGGCGGGACCAGAGCGAGACGCTCGCGGAAACCGCAGGGCGCGCGGGGGTTTCGCCGCAGTACCTGTCCGAGGTGGAGCGCGGCCGCAAGGAGCCTTCGAGCGAGATGATCGCCGCGCTGGCAGGCGCCCTCGGCACCTCCCTCGGCGGGCTCACCGAACAGGTCGCCGACGAACTGCGGCGCCAGCGCCGAGTCGCCCTCGCCCGCGCGGCCGCCCGCCGCCGCGACGCGCTCCCGACCATGCTCGCCGGAGTCCCCGCAACGACCGCGGACCTGCTCGCGGTGGCCGGAAAGGTCCGCCGCATCGACCTCACCCGCACCGACGCACCCGACCACCCCGCCCCCGGCCGCCCCACCGGCCCAACCCTCATGGCCCTGGCGGCCTGAGCGCGGAGCGGTTTCGTAATGCCCGTAGGGCCTGGGTGAGACGGGCTTGTCCGGCCTCGGGGGTGCGGGCCTGGAGCAGGGGCAGGATCAGCAGGTATCGGCCGGTCTTGTCCAGGGCCTCGAAGGCCGACGCTGCCTGCGGGTCGGCTCGCAGGGCCGTGGCGAGGTCGGGCGGAACGGTTGCCGTTTTCTGGGACTCGTAGGCCGCCGCCCAGCGGCCGTCCTCCTGTGCCTTGCGCACCTCTGCCAGGCCCGGCTCGCGCATGCGGCCCGCGGCCGTGAGCATCGCGACCTTGTCCACGTTCACCCGCGACCAGAGGCTCCGGGGGCGGCGCGGCACGTACTTCTGCAGGTAGTACTGCTCGTCGAGCGAGCGCCGCTGCCCGGAGATCCAGCCGTAGCACAGTCCGGCGTCGACCATCTCGTCCGAGGTGATCGTCGCGAGGCCCGACGACTTCTTGGCGGCCTTGATCCACACCCCTTCGCGGCGGGTGTGGTGCTCGGCCAGCCAGCCCTCGAATGCCTCGGCATTCGCGAAGGCGATGATCTCCACACCGTCGAGCTCGTCCACACCGCACAGGCTAGCGCCGCCGTCCGACAGGTTGTCCGCCGCCGATTCCGTGCGACCGGTCAGCCGCGCGGGCCGAGGGTCTTGTCGACCAGGCCGTAGTCGATGGCAGCCTGGGCGGTGAAGACGCGGTCCCGGTCGGTGTCGTGGCGCAGCGTGTCGATGTCCTGACCGGTGTGCTCGGACAGGATGTTCTCGATCTCGGCCCGCATGCGCACGAGCTCGTCGGCCTGGATGATCAGGTCGGGGATGGCGCCCCGGCCGCTGGCCGCGGGCTGGTGCAGGACGATCCGGGCGTGCCCGAGCGCGCTGCGGCGTCCCGCGGCGCCACCCGCGAGCAGCACCGCACTCACGCCGATGGCCTGGCCGACGCACGTCGTCGCGACCGGCGACGAGATGTGCTGCATGGTGTCGTAGACGGCCAGCATGGCGGGCAGGTCGCCGCCCTCGCTGTTGATGTAGAGGTTGATCTCCTGTCCCGCGCTCTCGGCATCCAAGTGCAGCAGCTGCGCGATGAGCGCATTGGCGACACCGGAGTCGATCGGCGTGCCGAGGTAGACGATCCGCTCGGTGAGCAGGTGTGAGTAGACGTCCATGATCCGCTCGCCGCGCGGGTCGCGCGCGATGACATTCGGAATGGTGTAGCTGGTCATGCTGCGGCCTCCTGATGGCGCGAATAGTCGAAAGTGCTGCTCATGCCGTGATTCCCACGCGCTGCCGCTCCGGGATCACCTGGTGGAACGAGTCGACGATGCCGTCGATGAAGCCGTACTCCCGCGCCTGGCTCGCGGTGAACCAGCGGTCGTGCAGCGAGTCCTCGTAGACGCGCTCGAACGGCTGCCCGGTGTCCTCGGCGATCAGGCCGAGCACGGTGTTGACCGTGTGTCGCAGATCGTCGGCCTGCACCTCCACCTCCCCGGCGCTGCCGCCGATCCCGGCCGAGCCCTGATGCATGAGGATCCGGGCGTGGGGCCGCGCCGACCCCATACCCCCCGCACCCGGCCCCCCCCGGCCGCCGTATCCTCGACGGCCAGGGTGATCAGCCCGATCCGCTGCGCTTCGGCCGCGTCGAACTTCTCCCCGGTCTGGTAGTAGCGCGCGGCCGCGCGGGAGGTCATCCGGGGCAGCAGGGTCAGCG
>NZ_JARWQD010000105.1 GCF_029869545.1 Nocardia wallacei
GAAGCGCCTGGCGCTCAGCGGCTCCGGCAAGGGCGGCACCAAGTTCGGGCTGGAGTTGTCGATCGCACCGAAGGGCGCGGGGTCGGAGGTCACCGTCGACATCGATCTCGGCGGGCGTCATGTCGGGGGGGCCCCCGCGCAATGCCGTGGCGGCGGGGTTCGACGGTGTCGAAATCCACGCCGCCAACAGCTATCTCGTGCATCAGTTCCTCGCCGACAACACCAATCTGCGCACCGACGAGTACGGCGGCACACCGCTCAACCGGATGCGGTTCGCCCTGGAGGTGACCGATGCCGTTGCGGCACAGATCGGTTCGCGGCGCACCGCGATCCGCCTGTCGCCCGGTAATCCGCAGTTCGGTATGCGCGAGGACGATCCGGCGCCGCTGTACCGCGCCTTGGTCGCCGAACTCGATCGCCGCGACCTGGCCTATCTGCACCTGACCGACAACGACGACTACCCCGCCCTGGCCGACCTGCGGCCGCGCTGGCACGGGACGCTGATCGCCAACGTCGGGGAGAACCACGAGCCGACCACCGCCGAGGACGCGGAGCGGGTGCTGCGCGCGGGCCGTGCCGACCTGGTGTCCTTCGGCCGCGCCTTCATATCCAATCCCGATCTGGTGCAACGGATTACGCATGGCCACCCGCTCGCACCGATTCGCGAGAACGTGCTCTACGGGCAGACCGCCGAGGGGTACACCGACTATCCGGTGTGGGAGGGCTCGGTAGTGCGCAGCGGGTCCACCGCATGATGCTCCGGCGGACCGGGTGCCTCACCGCCAGCGCTGCAGCAGGCGGTTCACCTCCGTGTTCAGCGCGCGCTGAAGGAACGGGCCGAAACTGACTCGGGCGACACCGAGTTCGGCGAAGTAGCCCGGTCCGCCGAGATCCGGCATGCCGATCGCGTTCACCGGCAGCGGGAGATCGGCGCACAGGCGGCGCTGGGTGTCGGCATCGTGGCGGCCGACCGGATACAGCACATCCGCCCCGGCCGTGGCGGCCAGGCGGAGTCGCTCGAGGGCCCGCTCGACGCGGTCCTCGGCCGGTCCGATCTCCCGCAGCAGCACATCGGTGCGGGCGTTGATCACCACGTGCACGCCGGTGGCATCCGCGGACTGCCGCAGGGCCGCAACGAGATCGGCGTGTTCCTGCGGCTCCCGTAGCCGCCCGCCCTCGGCGTGCACGGTGTCCTCCAGGTTGAAGCCGACGGCCCCGGCCTCGAGCAGTCCCTCGACGAGTTGCGCGGGCGGTACGCCGTAGCCGGATTCCAGATCGACCGACACGGGAATGTCGACGGCGGTGGTGATCTCGCGAATCCGGGTCAGCACGTCCGAGAAGGCCATGCCCTCCGCATCGGATTTGCCGACCGATTCGGCCAGCGGGTGGCTGCCCACCGTGAGTCCCGAGAACCCCGCTTCCTGTACCAGTGCCGCCGACCAGGCGTCCCACGCCGTGGGCAGGATCGCGGGATCGCCGGGCCGGTGCAGGGCGAGAAATGCCGAGGCCTTGTCGCTGAGAGTGGTCACGATCGGTGATCCTGCCCGGAACCGGGCGAGGCGGCCAGCGCCACTCCGATGCCGGAATCAGGGACCACTTCGCGCTTCGGCACCGGCAGGGGCCGCGGCCGCAGCGCACCGGGCAGCCACGGCAGCAGCGGGTCCGCCGCCCGGTCCAGCACCCCGCCGACCGGATCGTCCACGCCGTCGCCGCGCACCAGGTCCTCCGACGGCCGGTAGATCTGCCGAATGATCAACGCGCACAACCCGATCACCGCCAGGTCGCGCAGTACCACGGTGCCGGTGAACCACTGTTCGGGCACGCCCTTCTTGTCGGTGCCCAGGTAGTAGTACATGCGTGGGAACCACACCAGCGCGTCGATCGTCATCCAGGCCAACAGGATTCGCCGATGCGGCAAGGCCAGCACCGCCAGCGGCACCAGCCACAGCGAGTACTGCGGGCTCCATACCTTGTTGGTCAGCAGGAACGCCGCCACCACCAGGAACATCAACTGCGCCAGCCGCGGCCGCCGCGGCGCGGTCAGGCCGATGTAGGCGATCGCGGCGCAGGCGGCGGCGAACAGCAGCAGCGACACCAGATTCAGCACGCTCGGTGTCTGCGCCGCCGTCAGCGGCCCGTCGAAGCCCTCCCATCCGGTGAAGGAGGTGATGACGTTGTACAGCGAATCCGGATCGGCGTGGCGTTCGGTGTTGAGCCGGAAGAACTCTCGCCAGCCGGGGGCGAACGGCAGGGCGATCGGCAGATTCACCGCCAGCCAGGAGACCGCGGCCGCGGTGATCGCGAGCCCCGCGGAGCGCAGCGGGCTCAGCCGCGCGTCGGCGAGGTATTCGCGCAGTCCGTGCCCGATCCCGTGGCGGTCCCGCAACCGCGTGCGCAGTCCGGTCAGCCGGTGCCGGTTGTCGGCGCGCAGGCACAGCACCAGGATCGGGCCGAGCAGCAGCAGCGGATACAGCTTCACCGCGCCGCCCAGGCCGAGCAGCACACCGGCCAGCACCGGTCGCCGCCGCGCCCACGCCAGCAGGCCGGTGGCGGCGCACGCCGTGGCCAGCGCGTCGAAATTGGTGAAGGCGTGCACCAGCACCAGCGGTGACGCCGCCACCAGCGCGGCATCCCACACCCGCCGCCCGGACAGCCGCGCCGAGGCCCACACCGTCACCAGCCATGCCATCGCCAGGCCCACGACGGCGACGTTGAAGTACACCACCACGGGCAGCGCCCCGGGCAGCCGCAGCTGCTCCCAGGCGTTGGCCACCTGCATCGCCGCGTACTGGTAGAGCCCCGCCAGCACCGGATACTCCATGTACCGGGTCTGCGGCTTGCCGTCGGCGCCGAACTCGGTCCACTCCTTCTTGTACGGGAACGCGCCCTCGTCGAGGTGCTCGGCGCCGTAGAGCGGAACGGTGTCGGAGTAGCACATCGCCACGTACTGGCGGCCGTTGTTCCAGTCCAGGGTGAGACCGCCCGCGCCGTCGTCGGTCTGCTGAATGCAACCGGCCTTACCCGCCCAGCTCAAGGCCAGGAAGACCACGGCGATCGCCAGCATCACCCGCAGCGGCGTCCAGAACCGGGTGCGGCCGATCAGCGCGTGGTCGCCGACCGGCCCGCCGATCACGGTGGACAGCTGTGCGGTCAGCGAATCGGTGCGGCTGGGTTTGTCACGCCAGTCGGCCGACCGCAGATCCGGTGCCGGCACCGCCGGGGGCGCGTAGCCCCGCGGGGGGTGGGCGCCCGCGGTGCCGGCGGGGGGGGGGGTGACCAGTTGGTGCTCGGTAACGGCCCCCGGGGCGACCCGTGGCGCGGCGGCCGAACCGTGCCAGTCC